>JBHHTZ010000759.1:0-2329 GCA_046753605.1 Anaerolineae bacterium | reverse complement strand
CCTCCCCCCACACCTGGTCCAACAGGTCATGACGCGGGAGTGGCCGGCCGGCATTCTCCATGAGCACGCACAGCAGGTCGAACTCCCGCCGGCGCAGTTTGATGGGGAGGCCGGCCCGCCATGCCTGGCGCGCGGTGCGGTCCACCTCGATTTCACCCACGGCGATCCTGCCGCTGGGCGGCGATACCTGCCGGCGATCCAGCTCGCGCCGGCGGAGCAGGGCGCGCATCCGGGCTGCGAGTACCCGCAGGCTGAAGGGCTTCACCACGTAGTCGTCGGCGCCGATCTCCAGGCCCCGAATCCGGTCCCGCTCCCAACCACGGTCGTCCAGCATGATGATGGGGACCGCGGACTCCTGCCGCAGGGTGCGGCACACGCCGAAGCCGTCCATGCGGGGCGGCATCGCGTCCAGCAGGACCAGGTCCGGTCGTGCAGATCGGACGCACCCGAGGCCTTGCCGGCCATCTCTGGCGTGCAGCGCCCGAAACCCTTCGTCTTGCAGGCCCATGATCAGGGGCCTCGCCGCGTTCGCGTCGCTCTCGACCAGGAGAATCGTACCTGATCTATGGTTCATCATTTGTCCACTCCTCTTGAATCAGGCCTTCCACCTGCTCGGCCATTTCCACCGTCACTTCGATGCTGTGCACGTCACGCGCATGGTCGACCACTTCCCACAGGATGTCCTCTTCGCTCGCGGCACGGATTACGTGGTCGCAATCGAAGCCGGCGTCACAACATCGTAGAATCTTCATCCTCTGCTTCTTTCTCTTCTGCGTGTCCGTCGAGCTCCGCATCTTCCAGCATTGCCTGCACGTGAGTTAGCAACGCCGGCCAATCGCGAAAGTAGCGTGTTTCGCCGCTGAGCACGTGTTGGACTCTGCCACGCCACTCAGACTGGCCGGCGCCCATCGCTTCCTGCCACATCCGCACGGTGAACAGATGCGACCGGTACGGTTGCTCAACAGTGTCCAATTCATCCACCTCGATATCCATCTGAGATCAGGTGACCGGCACCTGAGTAAGCATAAGCCGCCGGCTCAATAACCGGTTGAGAGACGCCGGTCACCCTGGCCGTGTAAGCTCTCTCAATGATGGTCGTGTGGCCTTACCAAACTATTCTGTGGCTTTATTATACATACGGAGCGTTTCAAAAGCGTTTCATGGAGCGTTTCGGGAGGGGGAATTTCGTGAAAAAAGCGTTTCGTGGGGTATTTCATGAGAGATAATTTCCTGATGAGGGGCAGAGGGCTAACATTCGTCGCCTGTCCTCGCCAGGTTCTCCTTCACCAGTTTGACCCGTCCAGCTCGGTTCGGTATAATTGAGCTATCTGTCGGTTTGCCATTTGGGATGGCTGGTTGCGCCAGACCAGTCTGTAGTGGCATTATCTCATCTGCCGTGTTTCCCATCCGATCTTCACTTAGCTTAAAGAAGGTGAGTTGACCATGATTGTACGGTTGCGTCGCGAACACCCAGATTATCCGGACTTGACCTCTCATCAGCATTATGTAGTGATTGGGATTGAAGCCGGCGATCTCCGAATCTTGAATGATCAAGGCCGGCCCTACCTGTATCCGGCTGATTTATTCGACGTCGTCGATCCGCGCGAGCCGGATGATTGGGTCACCGAATATGGTGAAGATGGCGAACGGTATGCCTACCCGTCGGCGTTGAATGGCATTGGGTTCTTCGAAGATTTTTTTGACGCCAAGACGGAGGCGGTCGCCACCTTTTGGCGGGTGGTCAACCAACGCTTGGCCGCTGCGCCGACAGTCGCTTAAGGGTACGTCTACGTCCCCTCTATCAGCAGGGCATGACCTCAACGTTTCAAAAGTAGCACCGGGTGTCGTGCTGGGTTCTCAGGCTGTATGAGGGAAGATTCCGAGGCGAAGATCGCTCGTGAGGCCGAATGGATCACACACCGAAAACCGGCGGTGTGCGATGAAACCAGGGCCGCGCCCGTTCAAGCTGGCCGGCCAACCTGAACAACGTCGCTTCGTCGGCATGGCGGCCCACGAAGTGCATCCCGATGGGCAGCCCCGCGTCGTTCCAGCACAGCGGCACCGACATGGCCGGCTGTCCGCTGGCATTGGCCAACAGAGGCAGGAACGGCACCACCTTGTAGAGCGACTCCATGTCTCCTGCCAGGCTGCCCGTCTTCGCCGGCGGGATGCCCAGCGTGGGCGTGAGGAACGCGTCGTGGGTCTCGAAGAACCGGCTGAACTGTCGCGCGCCGCGCTGGAGCAGACGCGAGGCGTGGACGAAGGCCGGCGCCGACATCTCTCCGCCCGCGAGGGCAGCCGCCCACGTGGCCGCCTCGAAATCGTCGGG
>JBHHTZ010000758.1:0-2331 GCA_046753605.1 Anaerolineae bacterium | reverse complement strand
CGCTCCATCAGGTGCAGGGCCGGCGGCGACTCGGTCCAGTGCTGGTTGAGCAGCGCTTCCACCTCGGGTCGGAGCGTGGCCGGCGCCTGATCGACCACCACCAGCACCGCCTGGCCATCGACAGCGCCGGGCAGTTGGGGCGCCTGGCGCACCAACAGCACCCGGCCAGGGTAGCGGGCCACCAGCAGATCGGCGAAGGTCTCCAGAGTGGGTCGAGGCGGGGCGATGGCCGGCGCTTCCTCGGCCACCGGCTCCAACGCAATCTCCGTCTCGATCTCCCTGGGCCGGCCCAACATCTCGTCCAGCGTCTTGAGCAGCTCCTGACCGGTGTCGCGGAAGGAGATGGCAGTCAGTGACTCCTCGGCGCCGAAGATGCCTTGAAAGACGTTCCGTTTGGTCGCCAGCGTGTCCAGCATGCGCTCTTCGATGGTTTCGCGGGCGATGAGGTTGACCACCTGCACCGTGTGGAGTTGGCCATGTCGATGCGCGCGGGCGATGCGCTGCTCCAGCACGGCCGGATTCCAGGGCAGGTCCAGGTTGATGACCAGGCTGGCCGCCTGGAGGTTGAGCCCGGTGCCGCCGGCGTCGGTCGAGAGAAAGACGCGGCAGTTGTCGTCCTCGAAGAAACGCTCGACCAGCGCGCCGCGCTTCGAGGTGGGCACATCCCCGGTCAGCTTCTCGTAACCCAGGCCGACGCGCTGCAGGATAGGCTCCGTCAGCGCCAGCATCCCACTCCACTGGCTGAAGACCAGCGCCTTGTGACCGTTCTCGGCCACCTCGTCGATCAGGATGTCCCGCAGTTCACGCAGTTTCGGGGATGTGCGCTCGCGCTCTTTTTCATCCAGGCTCTTGATGTGCAGGGCCAGGGCGTTGCAGATGATACGCATCTTGACCAGCCCGCCCAGGAGCATGTTGCGCTCCTTGGGGCTCAGAGGCCGGCGCTTGGCCGTGGAAATAAGCCGCGCGACGAGTGCCGCGTACTCATCGTAGGCGTTCCACTGTTCGTTGGTCATCTCCACGAAGAAGTTGTTGTCCGTCCGCGCCGGCAGGTCGTGCAGCACCTCGTCGCGGACACGGCGCACGACGTAGGGTGAGATGCGGCTGCGGAGCTCGTCCAGATTCTTGTAACCCAGCACCTTGTACGAGCTTCTGCCTTTCGGCTCCAACTGGAAGTAGCGTTCGTTGAACTGCCACAGCGGACCCAGGATACGCGGGTCGAGGAACTGGAAGATGCTGTACAGCTCGTCCAGGCGGTTTTCCAGCGGCGTCCCGGTCAGGACGAAGCCATAAGGGCTGCGCAGGCGTTTGACCGCATCGGCGGTCTTGGTGCGCCAGTTCTTGATGCGCTGGGCTTCATCCAGGATGATGACGTCCGGCTCCATGCGCTGGATCTGCTCCACATCGCGCAGCACCAGCTCGTAGTTGATCATGTTGAAGAAGGCCGGCCTGGCATACAACGCGCGCCGTTTGTCGGGCGGACCTTGGATGACCTGCGCCTCCAGGTCGGTGAAGCGGCCGACTTCGCGCGCCCACTGGTGTTTCAGCGAAGCCGGGCAGATGACCAACACGCGCTGGATGTCGCGCAGTTGGTGCAGCAGCACAGCGGCCGCGATGCCCTGGATGGTCTTGCCCAGGCCCATGTCGTCGGCCAGCATGGCGCGCCGGCCAAAGGCCAGGTGCATCGCTCCTTCCTCCTGGTAGGGGTACAACTGCGTGGACAGCACGTTCAGCGAGCGGTTGCCCTGCTGCACCTGCTCGGTGAACCACGCTTTCTGCTTGCGGATGGCCTCGCGGTCGCGCAACAGCTCCAGGTGATCCCGCACCTGGTCGGCTAGGGCCAGGGCAGCGCGCTGGCGGTTTGGTAGGGTATCGATTTCGTGCAGCAGGGCCGGCAGTGTGTGCAGGATCGGCCCCTGGAGCACCCCCTCGGCGTCGAAGTAGCGGTTGAGGAGCGTCTGCAGCGCCGGCGATTCCGGGAGCGGTTCGGAGATGCGGACGGTGATGTCTTGGGCGTAGTGCAGGTAGATTCGTGTGACTGCCGGCCGGTCCGCCGCCAGCTCCTCCAACTCGTCGCCATATTTCTCCCGCAACTGGATCAGAACACCTTCGATATGTTTGCAAGTGCCGATGAGGTTGGTGCGGTAGTCGGGGCAGGAGCACGTGTTGTGGAGCTCCTCCAGATCGTGAATGTGCACGCGGTAGGTGCGCCCGGAGACGGAGGTGACTTCAAACGTGCTGTAGATGGGGTGGTGGCCCCGGTTGACGATGCGTTGGAGTTCTTCTGCGCCACGCTTACGCCGGCGTTCGATTTGTTGCTGAATCATCTCCATG
>JBHHTZ010000757.1:0-2336 GCA_046753605.1 Anaerolineae bacterium | reverse complement strand
CATGGAGGCCTACGACCCGCTCATCGACAGACTGGAGCGCGAGCTGGAGGACACGGCCAAGTGTCACGACGCCTATGCCTTCCAGCTGCTGCGCACGATCCCGGGTGTGGGCGCCATCCTCGGCATGACCTTCCTCTACGAGATCCACGACATCAACCGCTTCCCCACAGTGCAGAAGTTCTGCTCCTATGCCCGCCTCATCGGCGGCACCCACGAGTCGGCGGGCAAGCCGGCCGGCTCAGGCGGCAAGAAGATCGGCAACGTCCACCTCAAGTGGGCCTTCGGCGAAGCCGCTTCCCTCATGATCGCCAACCATCCACCGGCCAAGAGGTACAGAGACCGCCTGGCCCGGAAACAAGGCAAGGCCAAGGCCATGGCCATCCTCGCGCACCGACTCGGCCGCATCGTCTATTACATCCTCAAGCGAAGGAGGCCCTTCGACCCCAGCCGCTTCGCCGCGGCAGCCTGAGTCGGGCAGGAGCATGCGAGCCCGAGCGATAACTGGATCCACCAAGGGACACAGCCGCACCTACATGCATGACCAACTGGGACGGCAAGATCCCGCCGTGCGTGTATCGGCGCACTAACTCCCGGATCCCAAAGCCATGAATGGACGCATGCTCCTTGCCCCAGACCACAACCCAGAGACGGTTACAGTGCACGGTGCTGCCCCTCACCCGAGCCGGGTACCAACTGAGACCGGGATGCGTCCCCGAGCTCCTACCCATGATACGGCCGGTACGAGGGAACCAATGAGTTTCTTGGGCGCCTCTCAGCTTCTCCAGAGGCAGCATGCAAGACCCACGATACGTGTTTGGTGCAGTCACCGACTGCGAACCCACCGGCAAACGAAGTCAGCACGTGGCTGAGCCGTCCGCATCATGCGGAGCGGATACTACCACCCCGCCCCAGGGGGCCAGTGCGTCTCCTTGACAACGGAGGCCATATACGTGTTCTCGGGCCTCCAGTCGGTGCCGGGGTCCATGCGTTGACATTGATCCTGCCCCTCGAATCGTGTTGCCCGCCCTTGAGACCAGTTCGCCGCTGCCCCGACCTGGTGCCTTCATCGGGATGAGATCGGTCGGACGGCCTCAGATGTCCTACCGCTCCGGGTCGTAGACCTCCTCGTTCTTCCACATGGTCAGCGTCGTGGCGGCGAGTTTCCGCGCCACCGTCACCTTTGCCAGATTCGGCTTCGTCCCCTGCTCGCACAGGTGATCGTACGCCGTGTGGAACGCGTTGCGTGACGCCGGATGAATTACCTTCGTGGCCGCGCCCTTGAAGATCATCTTCAGCCGCGGATTCCGATTCTTGTTCAGGCCGCGCGTCTGCGGCTGCCTCGAGCGCACCCACTGCCGGTCCGTGCGCACCCAATCCGCCGACGAGTGCGTGACAATGCCGAAGCCGCAGTAGCACCAAAACTGACGCTTCGTCCGAAAGCGGTGCGGCGTCACCACGATCGGCAGCAGCTGCGCCACCCGGATCTCGCCCAGCCCGGGAATCGTCTCCAGGATGTGAGAGATCTTGTGACGGTGAGATTCCTCGATCAGCGATGACTCCACCTGAGCTTTCAGTTCGATCAGATGGTCCACCTGATCGCCGAGCAGGGCCGCCGCATCCCGCAGTGCCGCTGGCAGCTGCCGCAGCCGCGACGCCCGACCCTTGGTGGTGTACACGCTCGTGTCGTCGCAGCGCACACCCCGACGACGAAAGGCACTCTTGAGCCGATTCTTCGACCGCGTCAGGTCCTGCGTCACACCCCAATACACCTGCGCTTGTTCGCGAAGCTTGGCAAACGCCCGTGGCGCCTTGTACACCGGATGTCCCAGGCGATTCGTCCGCAAGCGCTCCGCCAACGCCAGCGCATCCAGGGCATCGCTCTTCGAAGCGCCTTGCCGTTTCTCGCCACGCACCACCACCATCTCCGTCACGTGAGGACTCAGCACTTCCCACAGCCACGACGACCATTCCGTCTCTTCGATGCACAGATGCACCGAGCCCGACAGCTGACTCACATACTCCAGCAGCGCCTGGCCATTCGTCTCGATCACGTCCTGGCGGTGGCGCTTGCCACCTGCACTCATGCTCAAGGCCGTGCAGCTGTCGCCATGCACGTCCATCCCGACATACCTTTCCATCGCGACTCTCCTCTGTTGGGGTGCGGTGTTCGGGCACTACTTCAGCCAACCCAAACATCCCCACAGCAGGGGAGGTCGCCAATACAGAGTCTGGTCGAGATCGATCCGTCATCGGGTCACGCGGACGTGTCTTTCTTATGATGCCATGTTATAGCACGCCTGTACTCACGTCGAATCCGCGGCGCCAGGTCGAGACGC
>JBHHTZ010000756.1:0-2342 GCA_046753605.1 Anaerolineae bacterium | reverse complement strand
GGCCCCCACGGTTCTCGTTCGCTCTTCTGCCAGGCGTCGGCCGCCACGGCCTCCCACAAGGCACGATCCGCCCGGCCATCGTCGTAGATTAGCGCCCACGCCAGACCGTCGGCCAGGAAGTAGTTCTGAGCCTGGGGCGTGCAGCCGCCGTTCTCGCCGAAATAGTAGCACGTGGGTTCGGTATCCTCCAAACGCCACCAGCCGGCCTGCAACTCCGCATACCGCAACAGCGAATCCCGCGCCGTGGCATCCGGCGATCCGGCCCACTCCACCGTCATGTCCAGGTAGCGCCCCAGCGACTTCATGATCATCGCCAACCCCCAGGGTGAGACCTGCCGGCCCGACGGGCTCACATTCGGGTCCAGCGTGAAGCCGGGCTGGCCGAACCAGGTGTTGTCGGGGTGCGACGCGGTGACAACCCGCTGCGCCGACGCCAGGTAAGCTGGATTGCCGGTAGCGGCGTAGGCGTCGGTCAGGATTTCCAGGGCATAAGCCGGCTCGCGAGCATCCCCCTCGCCGGCGTTCAACTGCGCGTAGCCCGGCCCACAGCTCGGGTCGCACGGGCTGTTGTCCACCCGCCAGCGGGCGTTTTCGGCCATCTCCAGCCAGGCATCCTTCACAGTGCCATCGCCGGTCAGGTAGTAATAATACAGCATCCCCCGAATGCCACCCGACCAGAGATCGATGAGGGCATGGCGATGGAGGTTGGGGCTGGGATCGGCGTGATGTTGGTTGGTCAGCCGGCCTCCCATGGCCCAGCCAGTGATGTACGGCGGCCCCTGTTCCGTGTCCATGCAAGCGATCATCTGGTCGGGAGGCCAGCCGGCACACAACGAATGAATTATGTCAATGTCCGCCTGATGGCGCGCTCCCGACTCGGCGAGCTGCCACCACAGGTCAGCCCGTCCGCCGCCGGCATCCAGCGAGCGGATCATCTGCAAAATCGCCACCCACGGATGATCGTACTGCTGGTTGGTGAAGACGGGATAGGATCCGCCACCGGTTTCATCCTCGGCGATGGTGTCGCCGAAATTGCGCCAGCCCCAGGCCTCAGGACGCGGCGCGTAGTACCAGCCGCTGCCCACACCGCCGTCGCGCAGCCAGAAGAAGTTCATTTGATCAAACAGGATAGCGGCATCGACGTAGCCCTCGAAGTCGGGGAAGGCAGCCGCATCGTATGGCACAGCGCGGTCGAAGACGCTGGCCTCGTCCAGGTAGTACGCCGACGAGGCCCAGGCCCGCAGCGGGCTGAGCAACGCCGTCATCCGGCCGGCCACATCCTCCGTGCTGAAAGAGAACAGCACCTCATGCGTCTTCTGTTCCCCAACCCGCAGCTCGAAGTCCTGGCCGTAGTCCTGGGGAAACAGCCCGACGGAGACGGTCCCGTCGGCGCTCAGGTCGATGGCCTTGGGGTAGTTCTGCCAGAAATGGCGCACGCCGGCCACGATCCCTCCGTCGGACGCCAGGAGGCCGGCCCAGCCCTGGCTGCGACAGGTATCCTCGTCGTCGCCGTCCGCGCAGGTGCTGTGGAGGGTCACGCCATCGGCCTGCGCCCGGAAGCCACGGAATGTGTTGGCGGTATTGTCGGGCGCGTGATTCCACTGTGGGCCACCCGACGAATCCTGGTAGAGCACGGCTGTGTCGCTGAGAGCACCGGTCAACGTTTCACCGGCAGCGCCGGCCATCACGTAGGTTGGCGAACCGGCGCCGGCCAGTTGCAGGCGCAACGACAGATCGTCGAATAGCACCGTATTCGGCGAACCGAACGCTTTGATGTCGGGCTGGCCGAGGCCGTCGTTGACCATGGGATTGTCGTTCCACACGGAGAACATCACGCGAGTCGAGGGGTGGCCGGCGTAGAAGTGCAGCCGCGCGGTGTAGGCCAGTCCTGAGCCTGGCGAAGGATCGCCGCCGGCGCTGCGCAGATGTCCCCGCACGCGGATGACGGTGTGCAGCGGGCCGGCCATCTCGACGACTGCCTCTGCCGGCGCGCTGGTGTCGGCACGGTATGCCGCGCCGTCGCTCGTGGTTGCCACGATCTCACCCGGGCCGGCCAGCAGCTCATCATCCACCGCCCCATCCCCGTCGCGGTCCAGATACACCTGATCGAACAGGGTGAAGCCGGCCTTCGACACCACGAAGCGAGCAACGCCTGTATCGACCTCAATCGTCGAATCCGCCTGCTCGATTCGTAGTGAGGACTTATGAACCTTGAAAAAATAATCCGGTAAGCCGGTGCTGGCCCCCTCCCCCGACCCCTCCCCCAAAACTGGGTGAGGGGAGCCAAATCTCCCCCTCTCCCAACCCTGGGAGAGGGGGCCGGGGGGTGAGGGCCGTTGCCG
>JBHHTZ010000755.1:0-2343 GCA_046753605.1 Anaerolineae bacterium | reverse complement strand
TAACTTCAAACCGAAAACTGGCCTGCTGACGGGGTAGAAAGTAGCTTCTACTTGACTTTGCCCGCGACACCGTGAAGCGTGAAACGTGATTCGAGTGCGGGAAAGAGTCTTCACGTTTCACGTTTTTCGTTTCACGGGGTTGCTACGTCTGGGAACCCGTCTCACCGAAAGTTTCTTTTTCCCCACAGTTAGTGAAACAGCGCAGGATTGCAACTGCGCGCCGGATGGACTGGATGGAGGTATCTGCACGTCGCTTTGTCGGGGACACGGCTGGCGCTCTCCAGGCGGCCCAAGGTTTCATACAGAGGAGGTTGTATCACAAGGCGCAACGCTGTTCCCATTGCGCCGGCGGCCTTATTATACTGCCGTTTCTGAATCGCGTCAACTCTTCAGCGCTCAGTGCGCACCCACAGCCACCGGCCATCGGGTATTGACACGGCCCCCCATCCACGGCACAACAGCAACCAGTGACAGGCCGGCCAGTGCCACTTTGGTGGGCAACCGGTCCCTCCTTGAATTTATGCCTCCAATAGGATACAATTAGGGGCGCAATGCCCAGACATCAATCAGCAGACAAACAGCCGCTCGTCATCTTCATGCCCGCCGGCCAGCGTGGTCGTGTGCCGGCGGGTACGTCTTTGCTGGACGCCGCTCGCCAGGTAGGCGTGGAGATCGAGAGCATCTGCGGTGGCCGGCTGACGTGTGGCAAATGTAAGGTCCGGATCGAAGACGGTACGTTCCAAAAACACGGTATCGTCTCAGGGAATGGGCATGTGTCCCCCGCCGGCGCGGAAGAAGTCGGCCTGCTGAAGCGCCTCGGCGCGGAGGATTGCCGGCTGTCGTGTGCCACATACGTCCAGGGCGACGTGTTGGTAACGGTACCCGAGGAGAGCCAGGCCCGCAAGCAGATCATCCGCAAGTCGGCCACGGAACGGGTCATCGAGATCAGGCCGGCGGTGCGCCAGGTGTACGTCGAGGTCGAGGAGGCCGTGCTGGAGGATCAGCGCGGCGACTGGGAGCGGCTGCGCGTCGCTCTGGCGGAACAGTGGGGGCTGGAGAACCTCCGCATCGACTGCTTTGCCCTGCGCGACCTGCAGCGCACGTTGCGCAAGGGAGATTGGGCTGCTACCGTCACTTTGTGGCAAGACAGGGACGTAATCGACGTGCGCCCTGGCTACCACGAGGGGGCTTACGGCCTGGCGGTGGACATCGGCAGCACGACGGTGGCCGGCTATCTTTGCGATCTGCGCACCGGCGAAGTGCTGGCCACAGAGGCGATGATGAACCCCCAGGTGACTTACGGCGAGGACCTGATGAGCCGCGTGTCTTATGCTATGACCCACAGCGATGGTCTCACGAAGATGCACCGCGCCATCATCGATGCCCTGAACGATCTGGCCGGCCGCGCGGCTGCGCAGGCCGGCATCAAGACCCGCGACATCTACGAGGCCGTCGTGGTCGGCAACACCGTGATGCATCACATCCTGCTGGGGATCGACCCGGTCGAGTTGGGCGCGGCCCCCTTTGCTCTGGCAATCCATGATCCCATCGACGTCAAGGCGCGGGATTTGGGGGTTCGGCTGCACCCAGGGGCGAACTTGCACCTCTTGCCACTGGAAGCCGGCCACGTCGGCGCGGACAACGTAGCCGTTCTGCTGGCCGAAGCACCCCATCGCCAGGACGAGATGATGCTGATCATCGACATCGGCACCAACGGCGAAATCCTGCTGGGCAACCGGCATCGCGTGCTGAGCGCCTCCAGCCCCACCGGGCCGGCCTTCGAGGGGGCGCAGATCACCCACGGCATGCGCGCCGCTCCGGGCGCCATCGAGCGGGTACGCGTCGATCCCGAGACGAAGGAACCGCGCTTCAAGATCATCGGCGATGAGCGCTGGTCCGATGAGTGGGGAGATCAACCTGGCCAGCTTGCCGCCGGCATCTGCGGTTCAGGCATCATCGAAGCCGTGGCAGAGCTGTTCTTGGCCGGCATCCTGCGCCCCGACGGCCGCTTCGACCCCGATGGCGACGGACCGCGGATTCGGTGGAGCGGCCGGACCGGGGCCTACGTCCTGGCCACGGCCGACCAGACCTCGACCGGCCAGCCGATTCTGGTCACCCAGGCGGACGTGCGCGCCATCCAGTTGGCGAAGGCGGCGCTGTACGCCGGCGCGAAACTGTTGATGAACCGAGCCAGCGTCAAAACAGTAGATAAGATTGTACTGGCCGGCGCATTCGGCAGCTACATTGACCCAAAGCACGCCATGGTACTGGGGTTGATCCCGGACTGTGATTTGGAGAAGGTCTATGCCGTCGGTAACGCGGCCGGCGATGGGGCGCGCATCG
>JBHHTZ010000754.1:0-2344 GCA_046753605.1 Anaerolineae bacterium | reverse complement strand
ACCCGCGCCCGCCCAGAGTTCCGCAAACAGCGCTCCACTCTGGGCTACGAATTTCGGCGCTCTTCGAGCTCAAGCCGTTGAACTCCTAACGGGAGTGGCGAAAATCGTAGCCGTGAGTGGAAGGCGGCTGTCGTTTGGCCGCCTGGAACTCGCGGCGGGGTTGGCGAACCAATACCCCGTTTATTTTCTAAAAGTTCATCAGTGGTCACTCTTCCCGAAAGAGCACCGGCTCCGGGCTGAGTTCCACCACGAGTCCCGCCGGCCCGCCTTCGAGCCGCACCGTTTCGTAAGCGTCGCCGGTGGTGGGGATGGTGTACAGCGTCACCGGGCCGGCGATGTCCAGCCTCACCTCCCGCGCCGGCAGGGGATCGTTCATGCCGCGCACCTCGTCTTCCCAGAGCCAGGCCACCCACACCGCCGGGCGTCCGTGGTCGAAGGTGAAGCGGTAGAGCTCCACCCCTGGCTCCGCCGGCATCTTCTCGGCCCGGGCGAAGCCGTCCACCTTCTCTGCCAGCAACTGGTAGGCGTAGAAGGCCGGCCAGGGATCGCCGTCGGAGTCGGTGAGCCCGATGAAGGGGTTGGTCACAGCCAGGGCGGCCCACGACTTGTCCCAATCGTTGGGCATGCCCATGAACACCTTCTCGAAGCCGGCGGCGAAGCGGGTGACGAAGACCTTCACCAGCACGCGGGACTGCTCGGCGCGGTACCAGGCTTCGGCCTCGTCGTGATCGTAGGCGCAGTTGGCGCGATTCTTCAGCGCGCACAGGATATCCTCGCCGTCGGGAATCACCAGTTCCGGGTGGAAGTGGACCAGCTCATTGTAGGTCAGGCGCGGCTCGGAGCGGGCCTCCATGTCCCAAATGGTGGTACTCAGGCCGTTGTCCTCCAACTCTTGCTGGACCCAGGCCATGTAGCCGGCTGACGCGGTCTCGTAGGGGCCGTTGCCGCCGGCGTCCAGGATGTCGTAGTCATCCGCCAGGGCGACGGTCAGCTCGGTGATGTCGCGGGCGCGCTCCCAGCCCTCGCGCCAGACGTCGGAGGGGAGGTTGGCCACGAATTCGGCGAAGGTCTCCTCGAAGTGCTCGGCCGTGGGGTCGTTGTGGAAGGCGTCGTTCCAGCGGATACCGTTGGAGATGATCTGGACATCGGGCGAGGCGTCCCGCGCAGCCTGGCCGGTCTCTTCCAGCAAGGTGCGGTAGTCCTCCGGCGTGCCGGTCCAGAAGGCGGGGTTGGCGTACTCGTTGCCCACCTGGTAGTAGAGCACCGGCTCGATGAGCCCGCGCATGTCGTCCTCACCATCGCCGTCATAGCGCTCCACGAGCGCCGCGATCCAGGCGCGGTAGTCGTCCATGTACTCGGGGGCCGGCAGGCGATCCGACTTCGCCAACTCCCATCCCCCGGGCCGATACTTGATCTCCCCGGCAAACCAGCCGTCGGTCAGGCGCAGGGAGATGGTGATGTGGAAGCCGTACTTCTGCCACACTTTAACCGCGCGGTCCAGCTTCGACCACCGGTAGGTGTGGTTGCCCGCAGCGTCTGGCTCGTTGGGCTCGATGGCCTTCCAACTGACGTCGGCGAAGTTCACCCACTCCGCGCCGGCCTGGGCGAACAGTTCGGGCCACTTCTCGTTGCGGTAGGTGGCGTTCAGCGGGTAGACGTAGTCGATGCCGAAGCGGGACTCGGTGAGGGTGGAGTTGGCCGGCGGCGTAATGGGTATCGGGGTGGTGGGAGACTGCGCCGCCGACGGCTGGTACCCGCAGGCCAGCACAAACAGGCTGACGATGGCGAATAGTGTAAGTGAGCGTTTCATGGCGATCCTCCTTGTTCAGCAAGTTTGGAGTTCTTACTCTTGACTCTCATGAAAAAGGTTCTGGACGAAGGCGCCGGTCACTTTAGGTTGCCAAACGAGGCCGATTTCAACCGCAAACACGTTTCTTCCTGCAAGTGACCGGCGCCTGTTTGACCTTTTTTCAGTGAAGTCTACTCTTCTGTCTTCAATCACAGTGTAGCATGGAGTTGTTAGCGAAGGGCGACCGGGTTGTAAAGGAGATGTAAAATCGACCCGCCGGGTGCCCTCTCCCTGGACGAGCGTCTGGTGGCTGGCTGTCAGGGAAGGAGAGGGGGATGGTACTCTGGTTCGCCAAACAACACTACAGCAGATTGAGAATATAACGGATTGCGTATGCAAGAATCCGCTATATTCACAATCCGCTGTAGTGTTGCGGCCAATCTAACCATATCAAGCTACGCACCCATCAGATGGCAGGCAGCAACCGCCGTGGCCGGCTACCACAGTTGAACATGAAGTGACCGTTGGACCGTCAGGCCACTGTGTAGTAGAATA
>JBHHTZ010000753.1:0-2352 GCA_046753605.1 Anaerolineae bacterium | reverse complement strand
TATGTTTTGGACATTCTAAGCGTTGTGGTCACGACTCTTCACCTCATTGGGGCAGTTCGTGAGCGACGACGGCGTCCGTTCATGGGCCAAAAGGCTATTTCCTTATGGTAAATTGTAATAGCAGGCTGGGTAAGAAGTCAATCTTATTGTTGTTTGGCTCCCCGCTTGACTTTTCGGTCTTTGCAGTGCTATTCTCCCCCTACCTTGAGCAAGATTACGACTCTGGAAGAATTCCGGCTCCTCCGCAAGCATCTCCGGATGGCCGGCCAGACCTTGGTTCTTACCAACGGCCACTTCGACGTGTTGCACGTGGGGCATGTGCGCTACCTGCAGGCCGCCAAAGCTTTGGGCGATGTGCTGGTGGTGGGTCTGAACGACGACGCTTCGACCCGCGCCCTCAAAGGGCCGCAGCGCCCCATCGTGCCGGCCACCGAGCGCGCCGAACTTCTGGCAGCCCTGGAAGCCGTGGACTACGTCATCCCCTTCGCCGAACTCACGGCCGAACGCCTGGTGACAACCCTGCAACCCGAAGTTTATGTCAAGGGAAGCGACTGGCTCGTAGATGACTTGCCGGAAGCGCCGGCGATTCGGGCCTACGGTGGGCAAATCAAGCTGATCGATGCGGTACCGGGACAGTCCACGACGGATATTGTTAAGACGATACTTGAGCGATATGGCAGATATTAGAGATTGGATATTGGAGATTAGAGATTGGATAGTACGGACGTCGTTTCGCTTGGGACTGCGCCGGTAGACGCCGGCCCAAGCATTGCGCGGTCGGCGGCGATAATATCGGGAGGCAACATTGCCAGCCGGGTGCTGGGCCTGGTGCGCGAACAGGTCATCGCCTACCTGTTCGGTGCCGGCCCGCTGGTCAGTGCCTTCGTCGTCGCCTCTCAGGTCCCGACCCTGATCTACGATTTGCTGATCGGCGGGCTGCTGAGCTCGGCGCTGGTGCCGGTGTTCAGCGATTACGCTGCGCCCGAACGCCGGTCCGAGCTGTGGCGACTGGCCAGCATCGTCTTCAGTCTGATCGCCTCCGTCATGGCAGTGTTCGTGCTGGTCATCGAAGTCGGCGCGCCGTGGGTGGCGCTGGCGATGGGTGGTGGCTTCGATCCCGCCACACTGGCCGCCACGACCCGTATGATCCGCATTGTCGCGCCGGCTTTGCTGTTTTTCGGGATCTCGGGCGCATCCACCGGCCTGCTGTACACCCTAAAGCGGTTTCGTTTTCCGGCCTTCGGCGCCGCTGCTTTCAACGCCACGGTCATCACGGTGGGGGCGCTTCTGGCTCGACCGGTCGGCATCTACAGCCTGGCAATCGGCATACTGGCCGGAGCGGGCGTGCAACTGGCCATTCAGTTGCCTGATATCCCTAAGACGCACCTACGGTTCCAAATCGACCTGTCTCATCCGGGACTGCGACGGATTGGCCGGCTGTATCTGCCGATTGTGTTGGGGTTGATGGTCAGCAGCATCGGCACAATCATCGACCGCAACCTGGCATCGCGAACCGGCGAGGGGAGCATCGCCTGGATGCGGTACGCCACAACGCTGATTCAGGCCCCACTCGGCCTGGTGTCGGTAGCCATCTCGCTGGCCGCACTCCCCTCCCTCTCCCAACTGCACGTGGCCGGCGACCTGGATGGCTTCCGGCTCACGCTGGCGCGCGGGTTGCGCATGATCCTGGTGCTGATCATTCCAGCAACCATCGGGCTGTTCGTGCTGGCACAGCCCGTCATCCATCTCCTGTTCCAGCACGGGGAGTTTGTCGCCTCTGACACCCAGCGGACCAGCGACGCCCTGCGGCTGTATCTGCTGGGTTTGCCGGGCGCTGCAATCGACTGGCCGTTGATCTTCGCGTTCTACGCACGCAAGGACACGCTGACGCCGGCCCTGGTTGGCGTGGTCGCCGTATTGATCTACCTGGTCGTCGCGCCAACGCTGGCATTCGTGGCCGGCATGGGCTTCCTGGGCCTGGTCATAGCCAATTCCGTCCAGTTGACCAGCCACGCCGCAATCATGCTGATCCTGCTTCACCGCCGCATCGACGGTGTCCGTGGCAGCCGGCTGGGCGAGACGCTGGTAAAGGCCGGCCTGGCCGGCTTGGTGATGGGAGGCGCTGTGTGGGTCGTAGCCAGCCGGCTGCCGTCGATTCTCGGACTGACCGGCATCACCGGCGAGCTCCTCATTGTCGGTTCGGCCACGCTCATCGGGCTGATCACCTACGGTTTCCTGGCAACATTGCTGCGCGTCGAAGAGTTTGGCTTGATCTGGACCCGCGTGCGGCAGAAACTGACCGCCAGGGTTTGACCAACAGGGTGCGTCAGAAGTATAATCTGACTGCGTTCC
>JBHHTZ010000752.1:0-2353 GCA_046753605.1 Anaerolineae bacterium | reverse complement strand
TCACGGTTGGCGGATTTGCGCATCATATTCGGGCACGTTGGTGGGCAGAAGCTCCACCCAGGACTGGCCGGGCTTGAGAGGCAGGGGGTTTCCCTCCTCGTCGTAGAACTGGGTCAACTGAAAGGTGTCGTCACGACGCCAGACGCCTTCGACCATGACACCGTCGCGGAACAGTTGGACCGGCCCCTGGCCCATCATCACAATGTCGATGGCTGTGCTGCCCAGGCTATCTTCCACGATGTCCGTTTTTCGGTGTTCGGTGTAGAAGCCGATGACGTTGGCAACGGCGATTTGCTGGCCGGTGTTGGCGTCGACGGCACGCGTTCCATCAACCAGACGCTCATAGAGTCCGGTGCCGGCGTTGTAGCGCCAGGTCACTTCCCCGTTGGGGTAGGGGATGTAGATCTCCTCAGCGGGTGTGCCCGCTTCGGGTGGTGTCTCGTCGAAGCGCCAGCCCTGTAGATCGACGTCCTTTTCCAGCCCCTTGCGCTGGAGGTAGTCCCGCAGGCGCGCTGCTGTCGTGTAGAGCCGGGTGCGCCAATCGCCAGGGCCGTAGGTGTACGGGTCCGAATGGTAGAACTCGTCCAGATCGACGAAGGGCGATTGGGAAATGCGCCAGCGAATCTCGTCGCTGGCGCCGGAGTGGGCCAGCGCCCCGTCGAATTGGGGTACGAGTTGAATGTTGATGAGACGCGCGCTGCGAACCGGGCGGATCAGTTCGGGGTCCTGGGACAGAAAGACGGCTGTGTAGCGGGTGACGCCCCAGCCGTCCATGATGTCTTCGTAGACGATGTCCGCCTGACCCAGGCCGGCCTGTACCCCGCGCGCAACCGGATCGTTGCCGATGCGGGCGAGCAGAGGCCGACGACGCAGAACCGACGGGTCGTCCACTTCCAGGCCGGTGAGCGGATTCACGTTCGGGTTCGGCGTGGGTGTGGGTGTGGCGGTGGGAACCGGCGTATCGGTCGGCTCGGGCGTGGCGGTCGGCGGTTTGGTGGGGGACGCCGCCGGCGTGAATGTGGGCCGGGGCGCGAACGTCGCCGTGGGCTGCGGTGTTGCCGTGGCCGGGGCGTTGCTGCTGCCCGAGCTGCAGCCGGCCAGTGTCAACAGAACTACCAGGGTCATCAGAAGAAGCCATCGGCCTGCCGGCCGACGAGAGAGAGCTATCATTGTGTTTCGTGCCTCCTTGCAAGCAATCGGCGGCAATTATAGAGCGACTACCGCCCAGTGGCAAACCAGCAGCAGCGGAGGGCAGACCAGTCCCGCCGCTGCCGACCATCAATTCAACAACGAGGAGCTTTTCCCATGAGTTCCCTTCCCCTTGGAAAATTGGACCCTGACCATCTGGAGCGGCTTCTGAGCCGGTATGCGCCGGCCAACGAGCGCGTCATCGTCGGTCCGGGTGTGGGCGAGGACGCGGCCGTCATCGACTTTGGCGATCGGTATCTGGTTGTCAAGACCGATCCGATTACTTTCGCGACAGACGAGATCGGTTGGTACGTGGTCAACGTGAACGCCAACGACATCGCGGCGATGGGTGCGATGCCGCGATGGTTCCTGGCGACGATCCTGCTGCCGGAGGCGCGCACGACGCCGGCCCTGGTGGACACGCTTTTCGCGCAGATTGGCAGCGCGTGTGCGGCGTTAGGGGTTGGATTCGTCGGTGGGCACACTGAGATTACGTACGACCTGAGCCGACCGATTGTGGTCGGACAGATGCTGGGCGAGGTGGCAAAGGAGGATCTGGTAATGACCGCCGGCGCCCAGCCCGGCGATGCGCTCCTTCTCACCAAGGGGCTGGGCATCGAGGCGACGGCCATCATTGCCCGTGAGAAGGAGGATCAGCTCACAGGCCGGCTGTCGGCCCAGGAGATCGAGCGAGCGAAGCGATTCCTGCACGATCCGGGGATCAGCGTGGTTCGCGATGCGGTGGTAGCCACGGCTGCCGGCCACGTCCACGCCATGCACGATCCGACCGAAGGCGGGCTGGCGACCGGACTCCACGAGGTGGCTCAGGCGGCCGGCGTTGGGCTGGTTCTGGATCGACAGGCAGTGCCTATCGACCCTCTGACGGAAACACTGTGCCAGGCGTTTGATCTGAATCCACTGGGTGTGATCGCGTCGGGGGCGCTGGTGTTGGCTGTGAATACGGCCGATGCCGGCGTGATCGTGGCGGCGCTGCGGGAGGCCGGCATCGAGGCTGCTCAGATCGGAGAGGTGTGGGAGAAGGAGCGCGGCATCAAGATGCGAGATGGCGAAGCCCTGGTCGATCTGCCGATTTTCCCGCAGGATGAGATCACCAGGTTGTTCTGAGATGCGCCAGAATTGTTGGCTAGATGGCTGGATGGCTGGA
>JBHHTZ010000751.1:0-2354 GCA_046753605.1 Anaerolineae bacterium | reverse complement strand
CGGAGGAAGTCTTCGATGCCTGTCTCGAGGCCGGCATCCTCATCCGCGATGTCAGTCACTACCCAGGGCTGCAAGGCCATCTGCGTATCAGCGTGGGCACGGAGAAGGAGAACGCATCGCTGATCGAGGTGTTGCGCGATTTCCTGAATTGAGGATTTCCTGCTATACTCACGTCTTGCGTCTTCCGTCTTGCGTAAACTCATCACACAAGACGCAAGACGCAAGGTGCAATAACATTCCCAACACTAACTCGAAGTCAGACAACAACCCATGTTCCCACCACAACCCATTCAAGTGACCTGTCCACAATGTAATCAACCGTTCACGGCCCTGGTCCAGAACATCATCGACGTGGGCGCACGGCCTGAGCTGAAGGAGCAGTTCCTGCGAGGCCGGCTCAACCTGGCCGGCTGTCCGCACTGCGGGTTCGCCGCTGGGATTGGCGCCCCGCTGCTGTACCACGACCCAGACAAGGAATTGGCCCTGGTGCTCATGCCGACCGAGCTGAACTTGCCGCGCAACGACGAGGAGAAGCTTATCGGTTCGCTGACCAACGCCCTGATAGACTCGCTGCCACCGGAGAAACGCAAAGGCTATCTGTTCCGGCCGAAGACGTTCCTCAGCCTGGAAGGCCTGATAAAAGCTATCCTGGAAGCGGACGGCATCACCGCGGAGATGATGGAAGCCCAGGAGAAGAGAGTCGGGCTGATCCAGGACCTGAGTAGCCGGCTGGACAACGAAGAGCAGTTCCAGGCATTTGTCGAGGAACACCAGAGCGAGATTGACTACGAGCTCTTCCTGATCCTGCGCGCCATGATTGATTCGACCCGCAGGGATGGCCTGGGCGAAGAAGCGCAAAGCCTGGAGAAGCTTCGACACCGGCTCCTGGAGGCTACCGGTGGGCCGGCGGGAGCTCCGCCTGGCCAAGTCGAGGTGAAGACTTTCGACGAACTATTGGACGTGCTGCTCGGGGCCGAGAGTCAAGAAGAGCTGCAGGCTATGGTGGCCACGAATCGGGCTGTCTTCGACTATGGCTTCTTCCAGCAAATCACGAATCACATTCAGACTGCACAGCAAGCTGGCGATAGCGACCGAGCCGGCGAGCTTCTTCAACTCCGCCAGAATGTCCTCGCAGCCGCCGAAACCGTTGATCGGGCCACCGAAGCGGCACTTCAGAATGCGGCCCAACGCCTCCAGGATATCCTCAGCGCTGATGATCCCCACACTGCGGTGCAGGAGCGGTTGGAGGAAATCGACGAAGCATTCCTCGTCGTGCTGGCGGCCAACGTTGCACAAGCTGAGGAACAGGGTCACAAGGAGATCGCCGGCACGCTCCGCAACCTCTACGACTTCACCCTGGAGCGCCTGGAAGAGCAGATGCCGCCGCAGGCGCGCACCATCAACCGACTCCTACGCACCGAGACGGCCGCCGAACGCAGGAGTGTGCTTCAGGAGGCCGGCGACGTGATCAACAATGAACTGCTGCAAACACTCGAAGCTGTCGCCGACGATGCGAAGGCGCAAGGACAGCAGCAATTGGTGAGTGAATTCGACGAAATCATCCAACTCGTGAAGGAACACGTAAAAGAGGGGCATGACGACTGAGCGCCAACCACGCCAGACACAAGTCAAGCGGAAGACGGCAGAAACCGACATCCGACTACAACTGAACCTGGATGGGAGCGGTCGGGCCGACATCCGCACCGGCGTCGGTTTCTTCGACCATACATTGACGTTGATGGCCGCCCACGGCCTGCTTGACCTCACGATCAACGCTGAGGGGGACACACACATCGACGACCATCACACCGTCGAAGACGTCGGCATCGTGCTGGGCCAGGCCATCGGGCAGGCCCTGGGCGACAAGGCCGGCATCCGCCGCTACGGCCACGCCATCGTTCCCATGGACGAGGCGTTGGCCCTGGTAGCCCTCGATTGTTCGGGCCGTGGCCTGCTGAGTTACGACGCCGGGTTCAGGCGCGACAAGATCGGCGCCTTCGACACCGAGTTGGTCGAGGAATTCCTGCGCGCCATGGCCCACAACGCCGGCGTCACCCTGCACATCCGGCTGCTGGCCGGCCACAACGCCCACCACGTCGCCGAAGCCATCTTCAAGGCCCTGGGCCAGGCCCTGCGCCACGCCGTAGAGCTCGACCCACGCCGCGAAGGCATCCCATCAACCAAAGGCAGCCTGGAGGGGCAAGGGAGCCGAGGAGCGGGGGAGCACGGGTGAGGGGGAGAGGGAGAGACGGGGAGACGGGGTAACCAGGAGACCAACACATAAGGTGAGTGACGCTGAAATGACGTCCGTACGCAATACGCATCCCGCATCCCGCATCCCGCATCCCGCATCC
>JBHHTZ010000750.1:0-2356 GCA_046753605.1 Anaerolineae bacterium | reverse complement strand
ATCAACACCTGTGTCGATGATAGCCACTACAGCGCCGGCACTATCCGCGGGGACCGTGGCATCCTCCGTGAGTTCATCCTCCGACATGGGCAGGTCGGGGCGCCCGTCGCACGGCAAGCCGATGCGGCGCAGGTTCCAGAGATCATCGTACTCGGCGGGTGGCGTGGCGACGGCGTCGGGCGCGGTGAGGCTGGATGCGGGGTATGCAGGAAAGGCATACGCAAGCGGGTCGGGCGGATCGGCCTGGACGACGGGGGGCCGGCCAATGCCGGCGGCCACAATCAATAGTACGACCACAAGAGTAAGTGGACGGCGAGCGGAAAGCATACTATCCTCCTTTCGGTGGATGGGCAGGAGTATCCTTAGTCGCGTCGCAATCAGTATACAACGTTGCCAGAATGCCTACTCAATGATTGCCCTTCGATTGCCCGCCGGCCATCCTACGCGGCGCAGTACGCAATGCGCAATGCTTTTCACCTCGCCTGGGGAGGGGCGACCGCAAGGGATCGCCCCTACATCAATACCTCAAGATCAGTCTGATGAGGTACTAGCCGATGATGCTGTACTCGTACTGCCCTCGGATTGGCCGGCCCTTCTCAAAACGTCGTGCGCTGAAAATCGAGGAACTGATGGGGCAAAGCTCCTCGCCGGCGAGCAGGTCCGCCACCATCTCGCCCACGACGGGACCCAGCTTGAAGCCGTGGCCGCTGAATCCCAGGGCGCAGAAGAGGCCCTCGATTCCTGGCACGGCGTCGATGATCGGGTGCCAGTCGGGGGTGACGGTGTACAGGCCGGACCAGCCCTCTCTGATCTCGCCGTCCATCAAGGCCGGGAACCGGCGCGACGCGCGGGTGATGAAGTCGGTCACAACCTCGCGGTCCGTCCCCTCCTTGTAATTGTCGGGGTCGGCTTTGTCCTCGGCCTCTTCGGCCTCCAGCGAACCGATGAGGGTGAGCCGGCCCGTCTCGGAGCGCATGTAGTAGCCGTGCAGGAAGTCCCCCACCATCGGGTGGTGCGGGTCCGCCACGCCGGGCGGGCGTCGGACGCTGGCCACCTGATGCCGGCTGGCCTCCAGCGGTAGTTCAATACCGATGCGGCTGAGCAGCCGGCCACCCCACGGGCCGGCCGTCACTGCCACGCGACCCGCCTGGATGTCGCCGGCGGCGGTTCTGACCCCCATCACCCGATCACCTTCGATCAACAGGTCTGTGACCGGGGTGTTCTGGAACACTTTCGCGCCGAGGCGCTGAGCGGCCTGCGCGAAGCTCGTGGCCGTGCCGGCGCCGTCGGCGTAGCCGGCCTCCGGCTCGTAGGCCGCCACGTCGTCGTCGGAAACGTCGAAGTAGGGAGCCAGCTCGCGCATCGTCGCGGCATCGACAATCCGTGCATTGATGCCGACGGACTGTTGCAGTGCCACGTTGGCTGCCAGGCCGTCACGATCCTTTGCTCCAACGATGAACAGCGCGCCCGTCTCTGTGAAGCCAGAATCACCCCCGACGACCTCCGAGAAATGCTGGTAGACCTCCAGGCTGCGCTTAGCCATGCGCGCTGTGACCTCATTGGAGTAGTGCTGGCGGATGATGCCGCCGGTTTTCCCCGTAGAACCGGACGCGATGGCGTCCTTCTCCAGGAACACCACGTGGCCGGCGCCGCGCGACGCCAGGTGAAAAGCCGTGCTGGTACCCATCACGCCGGCGCCGACAATCACAAAGTCCGCTGTTTTTGGAAACATGGTGTGATCTCCTTGCAAGGTTAGTAGTGAGCCACGTAGCGTAGCGGCGTTCAGGTCCGACGACAAGTTATTGCGCCGCCGGCCGGCACTTCCCTACGTTCCCTGCCTCACTACGAGCATAATCCGACAGTAGACAGTTTTACTCGCTGTTGAAGGGACTGTCAAGTTCATGAAACCGAACCAGGCTCTGTGAAAGTAGCTTTCGGTTAGGTCAGGACGAAAACACGTGTCACCGCATGGTTGATTTGTGAAGAAACCTGCTGTATACTGTAGGCTGCACGCGGCCCCGTCGGACGATGCCGCACTTGGCAGCTAGCTGAAGAGGAGTCAACCATGCTTTGGTCTGAGATTCGCGCTGTCTACCCCGATCAATGGCTTATCGTAGAAGCATTAGAAGCACATACGACGCCGGACAGCCAACGGCAACTCGACCGCCTGGCTGTCGTTGAGACTTGCCCTGATGGTATCACCGCGATGCGAAGGTATCGCCAGCTTCATCAACGATACCCACTCCGCGAGTTCTACTTTGTGCATACAAGCCGCGAGGAACTTGATATCCGCGAACGTGAATGGTTAGGAGTTCGGAGAGGCCATGCCGCAGCTATCGCTGAAAGATGATCTTCC
>JBHHTZ010000749.1:0-2357 GCA_046753605.1 Anaerolineae bacterium | reverse complement strand
GGTTGAGGCACTGACTGGTGCTGGCGATGGTCCGCTCGCTAACTTTCAGGCCGGTGAGCCAGTAGTTGAAAAGATCGGGCATCATCAGCAGCGTGTGGGCGATGGATAGCAGCGGAGATTCCTGCACCACCATCGACAGCAGTTGGTAGAGGGTATTGAGCTGCATAAACTGGATGCCGGTCTGCGCGAAAATCTCGTCGCGCGGCACCCGGCGAAAAGCCTCTTCGAGCATGCCGGCGGTCCGGGGGTCACGGTAGTGATATGGGTTGCCGAGTAGTGCACCCTGCTCGTCGAGCAGTGCAAAATCAACCCCCCATGTGTCTAGACCGAGGCTCGCCAGACCGGAGCCGTGTTCACAGACCGCTTGGGCCAGACCATTCTTGATCTCAGTGAAGAGATGCAGCACATTCCAGTGCAGGCCATCATGCACCCGAACAGGTCCGTTGGCAAAACGATGGACCTCTTCTAGCATCAGCCGCTCGCCGTCGAAGCGCCCGACGACGGCACGACCGCTTTCGGCGCCGAGGTCAATTGCCAGGAAGTTGGTAGTTTGAGTCAGTAGTTTCGCCTCCTATCTCACTTCGCTTACAAAATGGACAAGGGAAGGTGGAAAGGGGAAACAGGAGAAAGGATTTCATTTCTCCCGTCTTCCATTCTCCATCCTCCACCATCCATTTTCCATCCTCCTTCTCACACACCACACAGATGCACAGCCACGCCCATCCCAGCCAGCATTGCGGCTTTGGCAGCCAAGGCTTTGTCCGCCACTTCAGCCGAGGGCGCATAGACGACGTTCAGGTGGTTGGCCTTGTGACGGGCCATCATCTGGTCGCGGGAGACGCCGTGGAGCACAGCGTGCATGATGGGCCACTGAGGCGTTGTGGCCTGCCAGCGACGCTCTGTTTCCTCTGTGGGTAGTTTCACCACCGTGGCACGGCCAAGATCGGCGTGGAGCACGCCCCCCATCACAAAGACCCGGCTCCACACGATCTCCCCCGGCTTGCTGATCCCCTTCAGCGTGCCGCCGCCCAGGTGGAAGTACATATCCGGCTGGCGCTCACTGCGAGCGCCGGCATAGCCGCCGATGAAGTGCGAGGCCGGCGCTGCTCCAGAAATCTCAAACACCCACACAAAATCGTCCACACCGTTGCCGGTGTACCATTCGCCCCACCGCACATCGTGCAGCGTGGTGGCCGGATCCAGCCCCATGGCCGTCCACACGCGGTTGGTGACCAGGGCGTCTACCGCAGCACCCTCATCCACTTCGTTGAAGTGGGGTAGGGGCCGGCCTGGATACAGCTCTCGGCTGCCCTGACGGTCGTAGACCGGCGGTCGCTCCGCGTTGTTCAACAGCCCCTCGACCAGGTCTGAGGCCGGCGTCATGTCTTTCAACCCCTGCTGATACTGGATGCCAATGGCGTCACAGCCGAAGTCGTCGGCGATGCGCACGGCGGCGATGTACATCTTACACTGCTCCAGGATTTGGTCGTCGGTCAGGTCGGTTCCCGTGTTGGGGCCCGTCACGAAGGTCACACCGCGCTCATCCAGCCAACGGCGCACCGTCTGGGCTTCCGCATCTGAGACGCGTCGCATTTCCGCCACCAGCGCCGACTGGCTCAGCCGCTCTTTGTAGAGGCCGGCGGGGTTGAGCAGTTCGTCGTCGATGATCGCGTTGTACATGCCCATGCAGCCCTCGTCGAAGATGCCCAGGATGGCCTTTTCCCGCCGCAGGTGACGGGCCAGGGCCTGTCCCAGCTCGACTTCGGCAGCCGGCATCTCGGTCATATCCACATCGCGCACGTGGCTGGTGTCGTGCGTGATGTGACCCTCTTTCAGCCACTGACGAACGCCGTTCAGGAAAAAAGCGTCGGTGAAGTCCTCACTCCAGATGGTGCTGTAGGGGATGCCCATTTTAGTCAGGCAGCCGTTCAGGTTGAGCAGTCCCACCAACCCCGGCCACTGGCCCGACCAGTTGGCGACGGTCAGAATGGGTCCGCGATGATCCCGCAGGCCGGCCAGCAGGTGGTGGCTGTACTGCCAGACGGCTTCGGCTACGATCAGCGGGGCGTCGGGGTGGATGCTCTTGAAGACATCCATGCCCATGCGCTGGTTCCAGATGAAGCCGTGCTTCAGTTCCAGATCGTACTCATGCGCCCGGCGTACGGCGATGCCCTCTGCGGCAAACGCGGCCTTGATACGTTCTTCCATGTTAGCCTGAGCCGGCCAGCACACCTGGTTTGCCGACAGCCGTAAGTCGCCGTTGGCAACCAGCAACACTTCGTCAGGCTTGGCCGGCTGGGGTTCCGGAAGTTCAGGGATGGCATAGGATGACATTGTCAACTCCTCCTCTAGCATAT
>JBHHTZ010000748.1:0-2358 GCA_046753605.1 Anaerolineae bacterium | reverse complement strand
CGGATTGGCAGGCAGTCGCGGATACGGTTGAGGTCTATCCGCGGCTTCCTGCTGATCCGCGGTTCTGTTGCCGGCAGCAGACCGGTCCCCAACAATCTCTTCGACGTTCGACGACACCTGACTCGCCAGATACTCTGATCGCCGAAGGGCCTGCCCTGAGATGTCCTAAGTCGTGTCAAGTCCGAATGACCGATTGAATCTGCACTTTACCACACGAATAGCAAGCCCCACGGCCGGCGATCTCAACGCAGGGTGGACCGGGCCGACCTCCCACGTTGAATTGACACCGGGCTCTGTTGGTAGTACAATCCTATTGCACAGAGCCGAGGGGAAGTCAGCCCTGAATGAGGTGACGCTTTGGCGTCAGCCTCTCATCTAGCTGGGGCGACTTCCCCTCTGTTGTTTCTTCTCTGCCTGCTTGCGCGCAACGCGCAGGCAAGCGTGCGACCTGTCTGCCAGGGCGCAGGCAGGTGCACAGGCAGGAGACCTTCGCCCAACACACGACGGTAATGTGACAGCGTTCGTCCCCCCAGCCGTTCGCTCACTCCTCCTCGTCAGCCTGCCTTGCCTGGGCCAGCGATCCGGGAAGCACGACTCGTCGGGCGCCAGAGCGGGTCTTCACCTCAGCGGCCGCCTCGCGAAGCCGGTCTAATAGTTGCTCGCGCGCGCGCCGTTGAGCCGGCATCAACTCAGGTGGATTGGGCCGGCGTCGGGCTGCCTCCAGATAAGACTTCAATCCCTCGCGTCCCAACTCCAATGCTGTTGGCATGACTGCGTGCTCCATCCTCATCCTGTTCTCGACTGATCTCACTCAGGCATAGTCGCCTTGCGCCGTAACGTCAAATCGCCGGCACAAGGTTGGCGTCGAGCGCAGCCTTGCCCTCATCGGTTACTCTCCCTGGGCCGCAATACTGTAATTGGCAATGGCGCAAAACTCACTCCAACAAGTTAAGGTGACCGGCACTTTCGGGTTCAATTACGGCTGTATTCTACGCCAAAAGCCGGTCTGAGCCGATTTTCAAGTGCCGGTCACCTGCAACTGGGGCGACTTTTGCGGTATTGCTATAATTGTCATTGGCGTTGGTGGTATATGTGTCAATGAGAGGTGGGATGATGCCGCAAATGACGTTGTCCAGACAATTCATCAGGGATGCGGAGGGCCGGCCTATCGCTGTGATTCTGCCCATCGAAGAATATGCTCTGATCGAGCCTATTCTCGAAGGGCATGACCAAAATGAGGCACGCAAGATCCAAGAAATCGAGTTGGCGGCCAACGCCCCACTGTTTCTTGCTGACCTCGAAGAGACCACGGCTGCTTTTGGAGCAACAGATACCGAATGGTGGCAACGCGCACGAACTGGCCGTTCATCTGCTCTGCTTGCGTTTCGATATTGCTGTGAGATCCTCATCTCCACACACAGTCTCCAGGTTTTGGATAGGGTGGCTGGCTTGACATCACTCTCATTCTGCATATACTGTACCTGGGAATCACGCCTGGGGGATGCCAGGGGAAGTGAGAGGTTGTTTCTGCCCGCTGGCCAGCTTTGAACGCTCGTGGCAGGTTGGAGGAAAGAAAGCTATGTCTGAGGTAATCAGCGCAGTCTATGAGGGCAACGGCCTGGTCCGTCTTGAACGGGAACCTGAAGGGGTGAAGCCGCAGGAACGCTTGTCCGTCCTCATCGTGCCCGTGCCGGCCCGCAAAGAGTCGTCCGTCGAAAAGATCGGGTTGCAAGGGTTGCGCCAACGACTCCAAGCTTTTGAAGCGCGCTATTCACTGAAGACTCCGGAATTCTATGCTCGCTTCTTGCGCGGCGAAATGGGCGACAGCCGTGATTTCATCGTTTGGGCCGGCCTACATGAGTTGCTTCAGCGCACGGCTGTTCGCACTCAGCCCGCCGCCGGCGACTGATGGAGATTTTCGACTATTTTGAGAGCCTGCGACGCAGTATTCAGCAGAACCCCACCATCGGCTTTGTTGAAGACCCCGTGATCATGCAGGCATTCGATGCATATCGCGGTCTCTTTCGAGCGCGGGTCTTCTTCTGGGACGGTTCGCACCTGACGATTGACGAGATCATTGACACTGAGGCTGGTTATCCTGAAATCCTGCGCTATTCGTACACCTATGTCAAGGGCAGCCAGCACGTATTTCGTTATGACAATGCCCCGCACTATCCTGATCTTGACACTTTCCCCCACCATAAGCACATCGGCCCAGATGAGAGCCCTCAGGCTTCAGGGTCGCCAACGTTGAGCCAGGTCCTCAGAGAGATCGAACAGAGCTTGACAGCAGCCGAGTAGGAAAGCCAGGCTTCGCTGCATCCGCCGCTGCTTGCCCAAAGACGCTCCGGAGCTAGT
>JBHHTZ010000747.1:0-2364 GCA_046753605.1 Anaerolineae bacterium | reverse complement strand
CGTTCAAGGACTCGCGTGTGCAGACGGCCGTCCTCCACGCCGCGCCATGGGCCGACATGGTTGACGAAGTCTTCGGCGATCCGAACCTGCCAGTTATGACCGAACTGGATGGCCAGGAGATTGATGCTCGAAAAATGGACTACGATCCAGACCGTGCCCTGGAGATGCTGGCCGAGGCCGGCTATCCCAACGGTTTCGGAGCCACGTTGCTGGTCCCGCAGGGGGATGAGCAACTCGTTGCCATGGGGGACTGGCTGGCCAGCATTCTGGGCGAGGTCGGGATCGACGCGGGCTACAGGGAGGTGCCGGCGGCTGATGCGCGCGCCACCATGGCCAAGCTGGTCGCGGCTGGCGAGGCGGTGCTGTGGCTCAGCCGGCAGTAGCTTATAGCAAATTGGGTAAGCGTTATGCGCGCTGAGACACTGGCTGAGATGATCAAACAACGGGGCCACGAATTGGGCTTCGACCTGGTCGGGATCGCGCCGGCAGACCCGCCACGAACCGTATCCGCGTACATCGACTGGGTGAACCGCGGATACGCCGGCGAGATGCGCTACCTGGAGCGGCCCGATCGCGTGGAACGCCGGCGTGATCCCTCAGCCGTCGTTCCTGGCGTGAAGTCTGTGGTAGTTGTTGGCAAGAACTACTTCACCCGGGAGTTGCCGGTGGAGATTCTGAACGATCCGTCGCGCGGGATCATCGCCAGCTACGCGTGGGGGCTGGATTACCACGATGTGATGACGCCCCGGCTGCGCGAGCTTCAAGCGTTCATCGAGGAGCAGGTGGGCGGTCAGGTCCACGGGCGGGCGTATGTGGACACCGGGGCGGTGCTGGAGCGGGAGTTCGCGGTGCGGGCCGGCCTGGGCTTTTTCGGCAAGAACACGATGCTGATCCACCCGCGCTGGGGCGCGTGGCTCTTCCTCGGCGAAATCCTGCTCGATGTGGCGCTGGAGCACGACGCGCCGGACACCCGTGGCACGTGTGGCGCCTGCACGCGCTGTCTCGACGCCTGTCCCACCGATGCGTTCCCCCAGGCTTACGTGCTGGACGCTCGCCGCTGCATCTCGTATTTCACCATCGAACTCAAGGGGCCGATCCCGCGCCCGTTGCGACCGCTCATGGGGAACCGCATTTTTGGGTGCGACATCTGCAACGAGGTCTGTCCGTGGAACAAGCGCTTTGCCCGGCCAACAGAAGAGCAGAGGAGCAGAGGGGCGGAGGGGCAGAGGGGCGGGAGAGCGGTGGAGCGTGGGAGCGTGGGAGCAGGGGGGGGTGCACCTCTGCACCTCGGCACGGAGGTCGTGGCACCTAAGTTGTTGGACCTAATGGCCCTGGACGGCGAAGCTTTTCGCGAACGGTTTCGCGGTAGTCCGATCAAGCGGGCCAAGCGGCGTGGCCTGTTGCGGAACGTGGCCGTGGCGCTGGGAAACTGGGGCGATCCGGTGGCCGTGCCGGCGCTCACCCGGGCCCTGCACGATCACGAGCCCCTCATCCGCGGCCACGCTGCGTGGGCCTTGGGCCAGATCGATTCCGCCCGTGCGCGGCGAGCTTTGGAGAAAGCCCTGGCGACCGAAGATGACGACTACACACGCGATGAAATCGAAGCAGCACTTCGACGGACTATTGCCGTGGCGACTTGACAGCTTTGCCTATTGGTCTTCGGTATGCTACCATATTGCTACTTTTTCTTCAACGGTCCTGTGAATCGCTCGTTTCTACGAACCGCACCAGATGCTGATAGGGGGGGGACTCCGATGACCAGCCAATACGATCCCGATAAACACCGCCGGCGATCCATCCGATTGCGGGGCTGGGACTACACATCACCTGTCGCCTATTTCGTGACTATCTGCGCCCTCGAACGGCAGAACCTGTTCGATGATGATCGGTTCCGCGACGTGGCCGAAAATGCGTGGCGCGATATTCCCACCCATGACCATGCCCAACACGTCGCATTGGATAAATGGATCGTGATGCCGAGTCACGTCCACGGCATTCTTGTCCTGGTAGAAGAGGACGCGCGTAGGGGCGAGGCAAGTCGGATTGAGGGTTCATCTGCAAACAAACCTGCTCTCCACTTGCCTCACCCCTACATCCGGCCTCGCCCCTACGAACGGTCATCCGGCCCTTCGCGTCCGGCGGACTGAGCCAGCACATCGGTGTACCCGGCTCTACCACTTCTGCATAATGTCTGCTCCTTTGCGACTAATCACCATAACGTTAGGTGCGAAGTTAGATACTGATTTGCTTACCAAACCAGTATTTACATGGCACCTTGTCAGGTGCTCAAGGTTTCGACGAAAGCCAGGAACCGCCGGCCAACCTCCAACACATCCGGACAGGCGCTGCGCGCAAACTCGGCCG
>JBHHTZ010000746.1:0-2364 GCA_046753605.1 Anaerolineae bacterium | reverse complement strand
GCTGACGCCAGTTGGCAGCCACCACGGGCAGGTAGACGTGACACGGCAGGTCCGTGGCAGTCACCATGATGTCTTCGACGTCCCCGACGCCGTTGGCGTTGACGTCGCCGACGCATTGGGAGGCCGGCGGCGGGGAGGTGGATGGGCCAGTCGTATTCACCGCGAAGCCGGGGCTCTCCACCCGGTAGCTATCCCCCAGGCCGATGCTGCTGCCAGTGAGCACAGTCGCAAAGTCGCTGTCGTCCAGCATCGCATCCAGGGAGGTATGCGTGGCCCTGCGGATTACGCCCTCCACCGTATGCACGTAGGTCCAGTAGCGCGAAGTCGCCGGCTCGAAGTGGCCTGAGGGGACACCGCCGCCGTGGACGAGATACCCATCGGGCAAAGCGTCCGACAGGGTGTAGCTTCCATGCAGTGTCGGGCTGGTATATACCTGGACGCTGGCCCCACGCGAGATGTAGAGCACGTACCGGGTTCCGTCGTAGAAGATGTCAGGATCCGAGGCCGAGCCGGAGCCATTGAGGGTCACCTGAACGCGGTCGCCGGCCTGTGCCACGAAGGCCGTACCGTCACTGCCTGCCACCTCCACAGCACTGTGGAAATGCTTGACGCAAATGCCCTCCCCCGGTGCACAGCCGGCCGGGTCCTGGCCGATGATGCCGAGCAGGTAGAACAACACCAGCCGGCCCTGGTCATCCACGAACAGGCTGGGATCCACATAACCGGCGGTGGCCTCCGGGTCGGTCAACGTCACGGGCACGGGGTCTTCCCAGGTGTTGGTGGAGAATCGATAGCGCCGCACCCGACCGGGGGTGTAAACATAGATGGTGTCGCCCCGCCGGATGACGTCGGGCACGCTGCCCTGGTAAGGCTCCCAGCCGGGCACCAGGCTCCAATCCGCACCGTCGTCCGATTGGGCCAGGTAGACCTGGTGGTTGCGTGGGTCGCGGCACTCCGTCGCGATCGTGTTGCAGGCGTGGAAGGCGAGGAGATAGGGGGATTGGAGATTGGAGATTGGAGATTGGGGTGGTGGAGGACTACCGCCGGAGTCCAGATACTCCGGAATTACTGTCACATAGATCATGATGTACCGTCCATCCGCCAACCGCGCCACGGCCGGGTCTGCGACGCCCAGGGCTTCGAGGGTGGCGGAGGCATCGGGGGCAAGTCGCACGCCCGGCTCTGCGGTCCATGTCACGCCATCGGTGGTGAAGATGGAGAGAATCTCTGCGCCATTGGACTGGGGGGCGGAGAGATGGTTGGGGGGACCTTCGACAGGCTCAGGACGGCGCTGGATGGCTGGCTGGGGGGCTGCGTTGCGGAAGCCGTAGAAGCGGTATCCGCCAGGCACCGCCAGGCCGTTGGCCATGGTCAATCCGGCGACCCCGAAGTCGTCCTGCGGTGTGAAGTTCAGCCCGTCGGTGGAGGTAGCGTGCCAGTTGTACCTCGGGGTGGTGACAGCGCCGCCGGCAAACAGATGCCACACGTCGCCAATGCGGATCAGGGAAGGATCCAGGACCGCCTTGCCCTCCACGTAGAAGCGGTAGCCGTCTTCTAACTCAAAGGTGAAGCCGTCGTCGGAAATGGCGGAGTAGGTGCGCGGCGTGGCGCCGGGGCTGGCCGGCGCGCTGGTGAAATAGAGCCGCCAGCGCCCGTCGTCCGTGCGCACGATGTCCGGGTCCACGGCCGAGGGTTGGCCTGCGTCCATTCCGTTGATCGTCACCGGCCGGTAGCTCCACGTCTGGCCGGCGTCGGCCGACAGGGCCACTACAGTCTGGTTGTGGACTTCCTGGGGACACCAGGTGACGTAGTACACCCGGAGGGTGCCCTCGTCGTCCACGATGGCGTCTGGCACGCCAGCCTGATCGGTCAGCGCGCGATTGGCGCGTGTCCAGGCCAGGCCGTCTTCGGAGTAGGCGATCATGAGGCGGCCGGCCCAGGGACCAGTGCTGCCCTCGGCGCCTGGAGGCGGCGTGCCGGGGCCGCTGCACGGCGTGAAGTCGCTGGTGGCGGGGGCTGCGGATGAAAGCGGCAATGCCACGATGGCAGTACAACCCACAACCAGCAAAAAGGCGAACAGAAAGCTAGAGTGCATTCGCGTCATTTCGTAATTCCTCCAGAATGGCCCTCTTCTTGACCACACACTGGTTCAAGGCTATACTTGGAGCCACAAGCCGCAAACAGTGAAAGTGGGGGAGGGTTATGGTACAAGCGATGCTAGAAGAGCGAGTGGACACGTTAGAAGATCTGATGGCCGACTTGCTGCGCGCATCGGCCCGGACGCAAGCGCAGGTCGAGCAGACGTCGCGCGAGATGCGCGACTTCAAAGACGAGATGCGCGACTTCAAAGACGAGATGCGCGAC
>JBHHTZ010000745.1:0-2365 GCA_046753605.1 Anaerolineae bacterium | reverse complement strand
GCCGCGTCGGTTTCGGCGGCGCTCAGGGCGGTGCGCTCGTCGGCAATGTGGTAGCTGGCCTTCTGCGCTTCGATCTGCTTGCGATGGGCCATGACCCGCTGGGGCATTTCGACCAGCGTGTAGCGGCCCTGCTGCGCCTGGAAGTAGGACTCAACGGATGGTGTGGCCGAGCCGAGGATCACACAAGCACCTTCCCGATCGGCGCGACGCAGGGCCACATCGCGGGCATGGTAGCGCGGTGTGCGATCCTGTTTGTAGGACCACTCGTGCTCTTCGTCAATAGCGATGAGGCCCAGCCGGCGCAGAGGAGCGAACACCGCTGACCGAGAACCGATGACGATGTCCACCTCACCGGCCCGCGCCCGGCGCCAGCCGTCGTAGCGCTCCCCCAGCGCCAACCCCGAATGCGCCACCGTCACCCGTCCGGGGAATCGGGCAGCGAACCGCTGGACGGTCTGCGGCGTGAGCGAAATCTCCGGCACCAGCACAATGGCCTGCCGGCCTTGGCCGAGGACTTCCGCGATAGCGCGGAGGTAGATTTCGGTCTTGCCGCTGCCGGTTACGCCGTGCAGGAGGAACCAGGGAGATTGGAGATTGGAGATTGGAGATTGGAGATTGGAGATTGGAGGTTGTGTGCTGCGTAGGGCGTGGTGGATGAGGTTCCAGGCTGTTTGTTGGTCAGGGGTTAGCGTGGGCGGTTCGTCGGGCGCGAAGGTCTTGCCTGCCAGGGGATCGCGCCACACTTCCTGGTCTTCCAGAATGATGATGCCCTTGCCTTCGAGTGTGCGGAGGGTGGTGCTGGAGCCGCCGGCGGCTGCAAAGATTTCTGATGTTGGCAGTGGGCCTTCTTCGGCCAGAAGGTCCACGATGGCGGTCTGGGCCGGCGCTCGAGATAGCTCTGCGAAGACCGTGTGGTCAGGCTCGACGGCCAGGCGCGCCACACGCTGAGTTTTCGGGCTGATCTGAGGCGGTTTCAACCCGTAGCGCTGGATCAGCGCGCCGTGCTCCAGCAACTGCTCAACGATCTGTTTTCCTCCATCGCGAGTGAGCTGGTCCAGGCGGATGGGTTCATCGCGGCGAACACGCTCCAGCACGGCGCGCTCCTGTGGTGTCAAGTGCGCGGGAGCCGAGGACTCCGGTCCCAGCTCGATCAGGACGACAGAGGTGCGGCTGATGCCGGGCGGCAGCATCGGCTGAACGCAGTCGATCAGCGGAGCGACGTAGTACCCGCTCATCCAGTGTGCCAGGGCGATCTGGGCCGGCGATAAGACCGGCTCTGGATCAAGGATGGCATCGATGGGTTTCGTCTTTTGAACCGGCGACTTATCGCTCAACCGCAGGACGACTGCCTGGACCCACCGCTTGCCGAAGGACACCCGAACCAGGTGTCCCGGTTCAAGCCGCCCGTCGAATCGGGGAGGGATGTGATAGGAAAAGGTCACACCGCCGGGCTCGGGGCCGGCGTCGCCGTCGGGAGGGATGTTTTGGGGACGAATGACGGGCCGCCGGCTAAGCTTGTGGTTGACGACGACCTCTGCGTATCGCATCTACAACACAACCCGCCTCGGCCTGACACGGGCTTTTTCGGCCCGAAGGATGCACATGATTTGGTCTACCGCCTCATTCAGCTCTTCATCGCGGTTGACGATGACGTAGTCAAACATGGGCAGCGCTCTCATCTCTTCGCGCGCGGTTTCCTTGCGTCGTTCCAAATCGATGCCCGTCTCCGTCTTCCGGGCCACCAGGCGGCGCATGAGTTCATTCATGTCGGATGCTGCTAGAAAGATGAAGACGGCATCCGGCACAATCTTCTTCACGGTTGCCGATCCCTGTACATCGATGCGCAGGACGATGTCTTTGCCGCTGGCCAGTGCCATACGAATTTGCTGCTTGGGAATGCCCTTGTAGTTCCCATAGACCACGGCCCACTCCAGGAGCTCATCTTCCTCGATCATCTGCTCGAACTCCGCCGTGGAAACGAAGAAATAGTCTACACCGTGGACTTCATCGGGCCGTTTGGGGCGGTCCGTGGCTGTCACCACAAAGTGAAAGGGCAGGCCTCGTTCCTTCATGCGGTTAACGGCTGCGTCCTTACCTACCCCAGAGGGACCAGAAATCACAATCAGCAGGGCAGGCGGGGTCAAGATATGCTCAGGCAGGCACGTCTCATTTGAATCGATGTCTATCTCGGATGTCGGCCTCACATCATGCTCCTTCTAGGGCATCAGGTGTTCGCTCAGTTTGTATGATACCACATTGTGCGTGAAACGTGAAGCGCCGGAAGCGTGTGAAACCTGGGAGTAACCGTTAAGGGACATCAAGATTAGCATCCCGAGTAGCGCGAAACAGCGTTGAGCGCGTATCG
>JBHHTZ010000744.1:0-2366 GCA_046753605.1 Anaerolineae bacterium | reverse complement strand
CCGATGTTCACACCCTGTTCCTCGATGGCCAGGACCAGGCGTTTCCCGTCCTCAATATCGAAGCTCTTGCCGTTGACTGTCAATTTGGGCATAGGTCACTCCTTGTCGCTCCTTATTCATGTGGGTTCAGGTGCGACGGGATTTTACCATACAGTGGAGCTGACTGCAACCGTCGTGGAAATGTATGACTGCCCACGGTTTATGGCGCGGAGGAGGAGTACACTTCCGTCTGTAGATCACGTCTTGTTCGAGAAAGATCAGGGATGGTGAACAGATGACTCAGGAACAACGCCGGCTGATTGTTTATGGCACGAACTGGTGTGGCAGTTCTCGGTGGGCCAAAGCCTTCCTGGAACAGCAGGGCATCGACTTCGAGTGGATAGACATCAGCGCCAATCCCGAGGGGCGAGCCTTCGTGCTGGCGCAGACGGGCGGATATGCCAGCGTCCCCACGCTTCGCTTCCCAGACGGCGAGGTTCTTGTCGAGCCCGGGATGCGGGAGATCAGACGGCGTTTTGGCAATGAGAATGAAGGCGCTGTTGGCCGGCTGCGCTCGCTTCTCGGCATGTGAGTGCGTCGCGGTGATCTGGAGCCTCGCCGGCCCCTAACGCGCCAGCGCGTCCAGCGCTTCCTGATTTGTGGGATGAGCGCGAAGTGCATCGAGGAGAAGGCTTAGCGCCTCGGCGTCGCTCAGGTTGTGCAGCCGGCGTCGCAACCGGTGTACCCGGTTGAGCGTGTCGTCATCCAGCAGCAACTCTTCGTTGCGCGTGCCGGAGCGGTGGATGGCCACCGCCGGGTAGAGGCGCTGCTGCGCCAGGTCGCGGTCCAGATGCACCTCCATGTTGCCCGTGCCCTTGAACTCCTCGTAGACCACGTCGTCCAGCCGGCTGCCGGTATCCACCAGCGCCGTGGCCAACACGGTGAGGCTGCCGGCCTCCTCCGTGGCGCGCGCTGCGCCAAAGGCACGCCGGCCTGGCTGCAAGGCGGAGGCGTCCATGCCGCCCGACAGCGTCCGCCCGGCGCCCCGCGCGTCGAGGTTGTGCGCTCGCGCCAGGCGCGTGAGGCTGTCCAGTAGCACGACCACGTGTCGCCCTTCTTCCACTAACCGTTTGCCGTGCTCAATGCCCAGATCGGCTACCCGCGCCTGTGCCGCCGGCGGCGAATCCAGATCGGCGGCCAGCACGGCGCCGTCCACCGAGCGCCGAATGTCCGTGACCTCTTCGGGGCGCTCGCCGATCAGGCACACCAACAGCGTTAGTTCGTCGTCCTGGACCACGGCTTGGGCCAGATCCTTCAGCAGCGTCGTCTTGCCGGCCATTGGGGGCGACACAATCAGGCCCCGCTGGCCCCGTCCGACAGGGGCTAGCAGGTCGAGCAGCCGACCAGTGATGGCGTCCGGTGTTGGCCCGAGAGTCAGCGCGTGGTCGGGATGCACCGCGGTCAGCCTGTCGAAGTGCGGACGCCGGGCCAGGTCGTCAACCCCGTGACCGTTGACCCGCCAGACACGTTGGACCGCCCACCCGCGCCGTTCATGCTTAGCAACGCCCTCCACCAGGTCGCCCGGACGCAGTCCGAGTTGGCGCTGCAGGGCCGGCGTCACTCTGGGGTCGTCTCGGGTAGCCACCGCATCTTGCCGGAGATAGCCGGTGTTGTCCCGCGTTACCTCCAGCAGGCCGGCCACGAGGCGTTCATCTGAAGATAGGGTCGGCTCGGGTGGGGCCGGCGCTGGTTCCCACGGCTCCTGGCTCTTGCCAGCTTGTCCGTGACGGGGTGGAAATGCAATTGACATCAGTTGAAATCCTTTCTCTCAGCATTGATGCCGGGCTCGGCTCCATAGAGCCTGCCGGCATAGCGTCGGTGATCTTCTGACTGCAGATCGAGAAACAGGGGACACCCTTTCGCATTGATGGGGCCACAGAAACGTATTATGTTTTGAGCGCTGATCAGTTGATGGCGCTGCTCCATGCCGGCGCCGAGGATGGCGAATCCGTCCCGCCATTCACACCACGGGACTTTGGATTGACAGAGGCCGATCTGGCTGCCTATCAGTCTTGCCAGAAGGCTCGACGTCAGCGCGTCGATTTCAATGCACTGGTACCTCTGGATACTGATCTGGAACAACGCCTGCGTCGTCTAAGTCAGATTCAGGGTGAGCGGTCACTGTCTGACAAGGAAAGGCGTGAGCGTGAGCAACTGTTGCACGAGCTTGAAACGGCCATCGTTCACAACCTGCAAGCCGCAGTAGCATAGACTGGCTTACGCCGGATGGCAGATCAGACCTACAAGCTACGTGACCTCGTCGAGGCCCGCGCCGATGGACGTTGTGAGTACAGCAATTCCCGTTATGGAGTTCGTAGTAACGACTT
>JBHHTZ010000743.1:0-2366 GCA_046753605.1 Anaerolineae bacterium | reverse complement strand
TTCATGACGAAGTTCTCCCTGGGCGACGTGCGCATCACCACCCGCGTCAAAGAAAACGACCTGAGCGAGGCGCTGTTCAGCACGATGCACGAGGCCGGCCACGCGCTGTATGAGCAGGGGATCCGAATGGACCTCGAGGGCACCCCGCTGGCAGATGGAACGTCCTCCGGCGTCCACGAGAGCCAGTCTCGCCTGTGGGAGAACCTGGTTGGACGCAGTCGGGGCTTCTGGGAGTTCTGGTACCCCAAACTCCAGGCCACGTTCCCCGATCAACTGGGAGCGGTATCGCTGGATACATTCTACCGCGCCATCAACAAAGTTCAGCGCTCCCTGATTCGCACCGACGCCGATGAGGTCACATACAATCTTCACGTCACGCTTCGATTTGACCTGGAGCTGGCTCTGCTGGAAGGCCGGCTGGCCGTGCGTGACCTGCCGGAGGCGTGGCGCGAGCGCTACAAGGCCGATCTGGGCATCACCCCACGGGACGATCGCGACGGCGTGCTGCAAGATGTCCATTGGTACAGTTTCGTTGTCGGGGGTGGTTTTCAGGGCTACACACTGGGCAATATCTTGAGCGCTCAGTTCTTCGAGGCCGCACAGAAGGCTCACCCGGAGATTGCATCCGAGATTCAACATGGGGAGTTCAGCACGCTGCGCAACTGGCTCAGGCAAAACATCTATCAACATGGGCGCAAGTTCATGCCATCCGAACTTGTCGAGCGTGTCACCGGCGGCCCCTTGAGCATCGATCCGTACCTCCGCTACCTGCGGGAGAAGTACTGCGATCAGTAACCAGTAACCAGTGATCAGTGATCAGAAACCCACTGACTACTGGTGACTGATTACTGATCACTGATTACTGATCACTGATCACATGCGCCTGTTCTGGGAACTCAGCAAGCTTTCATTCCAACGGCAACTGACCTACCGGGCAGCGGCGATGGCCGGCCTGGCGACGAACTTTTTCTTCGGCATGCTGCGAGCAGCGGTGCTGGTGGCCCTGTACGGCGCGCGCCAGGAGGTGGCCGGCATCTCGCTGGCCGGCGCAGTCACCTACACCGGTTTGAGCCAGGCGACAATCGGCTTCCTGAGCATGTTTAGCTGGTACGAAGTGATGAACTCGGTCTACACCGGCGACATTGCCTCTGATCTGCTGAAGCCGCTGAACTACTTCACCTTCTGGCTGGCGCAGGACCTGGGGCGCGCCGGCGCTGCGTTACTGATGCGGGGCTTTACCATCATGGCAGCCTACGCTGTGGTCTTCGGTATCACCACCCCAGAAAGTGGAGTTCAGTGGTTGGCTGTGGGCGTTGCCGTGGCGCTCAGTTGGCTGGTGAGTTTTTCGTGGCGCTTCCTCGTGAACCTGGCAGCTTTCTGGACGCCAAACGCTCTGGGTGTAGGGCGGTTCTTCTTCATCCTCTCGTGGTTTCTGTCGGGGTTTCTCATGCCGCTGCGCTACTTCCCCCAGTGGTTCGTGCGACTGTGCTATCTGACGCCGTTCCCGCACACGGTGAATACGGTCGTGGAAGTGTACCTGGGCGTGCTGTCTGGCCCCGAGTTGATCCAGGCGCTGCTGGGGCAGTTGCTGTGGGTTGCCATGCTGGTAGTGGCCGGCCAGGTTGTGCTGCGGGCCGGCGTGCGCCGGTTGGTCATTCTGGGCGGGTGAGATGCGATCTACCCTTGGCATCTATCGGCGCTTGATCTCGGTGGAGATTCGCGGCCAGCTCCAGTACCGGCTGGCCTTCCTGTTCGACCTGTTCGCCACGGCGTTGATCACGGCCGTGGAGTTTGGCACGCTGGCGCTGATCTTCCAGCGGTTCGAGAACATTGGCGGCTGGACCCTGGGCGAAGTCGCTTTTCTGTATGGCACAGTGGACATGGGCTTTGGCATGATGGACCTGCTGTTCAGCGGCTTCGATCCTTCATTCTTCGGACAGCAGGTGCGACGCGGCAGCTTTGATCAACTGCTTCTCCGACCGATCAGCATCACCGTCCAGGTGTTGGGGTCGAAACTGCTGATCCGCCGGCTGGGGAGGGCGGTTCTCGGTGCTGGCATCCTGGGGATCGCGCTCAGGCTGGTCGATGTTCACTGGACGGTCGGGAAAGTCGTGTACCTGCCCGTGGTTGTCGTCAGCCAGGTCTGCTTCTTTGCCGGCCTGTTCATCATCGGCTCCACCATCACCTTTTGGACGGTGGAGTCCATTGAGGTGGTCAACATATTCACCTACGGCGGCAGCGAAATGGTCTCCTACCCGATGCACATCTACCAGGATTGGATGCGCCGCTTCTTCACATTTGTCGTGCCGGCCATCTTTCTCAACTACTACCCGGCCCTTTTCTTCCTGGACAAGCCAGACCCGTTC
>JBHHTZ010000742.1:0-2367 GCA_046753605.1 Anaerolineae bacterium | reverse complement strand
AAGCGCTTACTACGAACCAGTGTTGAACGGATGAAGAGGAGATCAAGTATGGCCTGGGTTGTTGCTTTCAAAGTTCGCTGCCCACTGGCAGAGACAGATGCCTACCTGCTGGAAGATCGACAATATGAGCAGGGCGAAGGCACTTACTCCGTGGTCGCCCGGCGTTGCTCCCATGACGTGAATTGCAACTTGGACGATCACATTCGCTGCGAATGGAATTTCAAGCCTGGCGGCTCTGGCCAGGATCCGTTTGGGATTGAGAAAGAGCCTTAGACCCAATGCCTACCGAATTAGCAGCCCGTAGTAACGACTTCAGTCGTTGATTGCAGGCATTGCTTGACAGAAAACGACTGAAGTCGTTACTACGAACGCCCAATCCTGAATTTTCAGACACGCTCTAACTGGTGAGGTTCAGGCTTGATTCAGGCCGACTTTACTTCCGGGTGCTAACCTGGAGACCTCCGAGGTCTTACTCGTACCTCACTGATCCACCGGCGCCGGCAAGCCCCGCAAAAACTCGATGGCCTCCTCGGCTGTTGCAACCTCCACGACCTTGATGCGACGTGCCACGCGACGCGCGTCCTTGTAGTTCTCGTGTGGCGATAGGAAGTACTCCGCGCCGGCCCCCTCGGCGCCGGCCACCTTCTGCTCCACCCCTCCGATCGGTCCTACCTGGCCATCCAGGTTGATGGTGCCCGTGCCGGCTATCCGCCGCCCGCCCGTCAAATCTTCCGGTGTGAGCAGGTTGTAAATCGTCAGCGTGAACATCAGGCCGGCCGATGGGCCGCCGGCGATCTTCTGCGGCTCAACCTTGACCGGGAACGGGATATCCACGTCAAACCCGGCCGTCTGTACGCCAATCCCCAGCCGAGGCGGCTCGTCCGCGCTCGATGGCTGCATCAGCGGAAGCGTGAACTGCATCTGCTCATCGTCTCGTTCGACGAGTAAGCTGATGTTCGCGTTGGGGTCTTGGGCGCGAATCATCTCAGCCAACGCGGAGGCTGTCCTGATAGGGCCGTCGTTCAGGGCTACGATGTGATCGCCGGGTTGCAGGACATCGTGGGCGGGGCTTTCTGGGAGAATCGAGACGACTTCGGCTGCTTCGCCCAGGACTTGCACGTCGTAGCCGGCCATGCGAAGCGCCACCACCGTCGCCAACGTCCGACTCTCGTCCAGCATTCGATTCCCCTCTTGGGCCAGTTCCTGCGGCGTCTTGTCGGGCGGCACGATTCGCTCTGGCGGCACAATCTTGACCACCGGGCTCAGTTGTCCGTACACCCATTGCCCGGCTGTGATCGGGGCCTGCGGGAACACAGTCGTGAGCAGGAAGCTGCCGGTGTAGGGATGACGGTACTCGGGCGGCAGCTCGATCATCGGCTCCACGGACAGCGCCAGGCCCGGCGCTTCCAGTCCGTGGTTGGTGGGCGCCAGACTGCCGGCAATCCCCAACAACCCGAGGATGAGCAGGCCGGCAATGGCGCCGCGCACGCCACTGCCACGCAGCGTCGCAGCCTGGCTTTGCGCCGGTCTGTCCCACTCCCGGGCTGGCTGTTGCCACAAAGCCAGGCCCAGCACACCGGCGGCTGCCAGCGTGCTCGCCCCTGTCTCCAGGCTGAAGCGCGCCCGCTGTGAAATCAGGATGACGGCCCAGCCGGCCAGCGCCGCTGTCATCAGGCGTCCCAGCCACAGGCCCAGGAGCGTGGCCCGCGCGGGCCGATTCAACAGCCCCCACCCGATGGCTCGCGTCAGCCGGCCGCCGTCCAGCGGGAAGCCGGGCGCCAGGTTCACGATGGCCAGCCCCACGTTGAAGGCGGCCACGAAGATGCTGCTGGCGTTGAGATACGGGTGCAGTTGGCGGTTCCAGATCAGGTAGGTCATGCCGGCCAGTAGCAGATTGGCCGCCGCGCCGGCCAGGGCGACCAGGGCTTCTCGCCAGGGAGTAGCGGCCGGCGGCCAGACGTGCGCTGCATCGCCAAACGCATAGATGGGGATGCTGGCCGGCATGGCTGGTGCGTTGTCGCGGTGGCCGGCGACTCGCGCAGCCGCTGCGTGGGCCAGGGCGTGGGTAGTGAGCGATGCCATCACCAGCAGCGTAATCGCCACTGCCAGGCCCCATGCCTCCCTGGTACTCAGCGTTGGCGCCATCACAGGCACGTACAGCGTCGCGATCAGCCACATGACTAACGGGATCAATGCGAGCCAACTGGCGCCCAGCGATAGGCGCGCTTGACCGACTTGAAGGAAAATGTGTCGTTCTTTCATCGTGCTGCAATTGTACCAGCCGGGTCGTGATGTGGCAATCTGAGGTCCGTCTGGCCTGTTTTGCCGCCAAACGGAAAAAGTCGCACACCGCTATGGCCCCCTCCC
>JBHHTZ010000741.1:0-2372 GCA_046753605.1 Anaerolineae bacterium | reverse complement strand
CTGACGCCCGGCCTGATCCGCGACGAAAACACCCGCGAGCCGGCCGTCCAGGAACTACAGAGCACCGTGCAAAGCGAGCTAGAGCGCACCGCCGAGCTGCAGGGTCACTTGCAGCAGGGGCTGCAAGTGTGGAATACGCCGCTGTTCACCGACCGCTTCACGATTGAAGTCGAAGCCGGCACGGTCATGGGCAGCGATCTGCCCGAGGTCACCCTCAACCGAACCGAGCTCGTGCCCTACCTGCGCGGCTACAAACAATTTCTCGAAGAATTGAGCCGCTTCAACACCGTCGGGAAACTGCGCAACCTGCGGCTGACGGTGACGGAGATCCAGGAAGCGTTGGGGCGCCGCCAGGTAGCGGAGCGCGCCGAGCAACTCCTGGATCTGGTGGGGCGCATCCAGCCGCTGACCGCGTATCTGGCTGAGGCCCAGGCCAATCTGCCCGAAGACCACGCCTGGTCGCAGCGCGCGGCCGCCACGCGCCAGGCGCTGCTGGAGGACGTCCGCCGTCTGGGTCGAGGCGAAGACGCGCCAGACATAGCCGACCTGGTGCGCGAGCTGGAATCACTGAAAGCCGATTACGTCGCAGCCTACGCCGAGTTGCACCGCCGGCTCGTCTTGGGGCCCCAGGCCGATGATCGGCGCCGGCGACTCTACGACGATCTGCGTCTGGCGGGGCTGAACACCCTGGCCGGCATCGACCTGCTCAATGTGGCTGAATTGGAGGGCTGGAAGCAGGCCGTCACCGGTCTCCCCACGTGTCGCGAGTTTCACGAGAGCGCCATTGAGGATTCCCCAACCTGTCCGTTCTGCAACCTGCGGCCATCCCAGCGCCGGCTGGATGGTCGCGCCGATCAGGTGCTAGAGCAGCTCGGCGCCCGCCTGGACGAGTTGCTGGTGCGCTGGCGGCGGGCACTGCAGGCCAACCTGACCAGCGAGACGGCCCGGCAGAGCCTCCAGGCCATGACGCCGGCCGAGCGCCGGCCTATCGAGGCCTTCCTGGAGCAAGGCGAGGATGCGCCGGCCATCCCCGAAGGCTTCACCGCGGCCGCTACCCGCGCGCTGCGCGGCATCCAGGCCCTGACCCTGCCAGTAGACGACCTGCTGGAGGCGCTCAAAGAGGGCGGCCTGCCCTGCACGCTGGAGGAGCTGGAACGCCGCTTCGACACCTTTGTCCGCCAAGCTATGCACGGCCACGACGCGCGCAACACGCGATTGACGCTGGATCAGTGAGGATTGTAGAATGGGAAACCAGGACATACCGATGGATAAGACAAAAACCTACCGCTTCGACCCGGTGGACGTAGAGCAAATGCGTCTGCTAGGCCGGCTCACCCCCGGACAGCGCATTCAACGGCTGCTCGATGCCCGCGAGTTGCTGGTGGGGATGAGCCGGGGCCGGCTGCGCCGGCAGCACCCTGAGCTGTCAGACCGCGAAATCAACCTCAAAGTTCTGGAGGAAATAGAGCGTGCCAAACGAATCTCGCCCGGACCTTAGCCTGTTCCTGGACATTCTCCACACGCTGGAGAACATCGGGGCGCCCTATATGATCATCGGGGCCTTCGCCGCCGCCCAATATGGCGCTACGCGCGCCACCTACGACATAGACATCGTAGTTGAGCTGGGCGAGGAGCACATCGAGGCTCTGGCTGATGCCTATCCGCCGCCACGCTACTACGCTGATCCCGTGCAAATGCGTGATTCTATCCGCATGGGTATGATGTTCAACATCATCGACACCAGCCGTGGCGAGAAGGCTGACCTTGTGCCCTTGACGATGCCGCGTCCTGAGCTTGTCGAAGGGGCGTCGCGGTATCATCAAGCGTTTCGGCGGCGAGTGCGGCAGACGATTGACCTGCCAGACAGCGAGGCCTTTGACGCCTGGTGTGCGCGGCCCGAAGATGTGATCGCCGGCAAGCTGATGGCCTGGGAAGAAGGGCGGTCGCGCAAACACGAAACAGACATCTACGACATGCTGGTCTTTCACTATCTGGGTGCCGATCCAGCCCTGAGCGCCGTCTTTGATGAAGCTTACGTCGATGCCCAGGCTCAAGCTTTGGGCGCAGACGTCGTCGAGTTATGGGAGATTATCAAGGAGGCCGCCCGTCAAGAAGCAGACCGAGCTGCCGAGCAAAACAATGACTGACCAACCCCAACTCCCGAACATCCGGCCCGAACCGACTACTGCTGAAGATGAGACAGAGCGAGTCGAATATCGCGAGCGTTTGCGCGAATACCTGCACGACCCCGAATTCCGCGCCATTGAAGGCTTCCCCATCGGCGACGACGAGGCCATCCTGGAGCTGTCGGACCCGCCGTACTACACTGCCTGCCCCAACCCCTTCCTGCCCGAAATCATCCAGCGCTGGCA
>JBHHTZ010000740.1:0-2377 GCA_046753605.1 Anaerolineae bacterium | reverse complement strand
TTGGCGAATAATCAGGTTGACAAAGCAGCTTTGCACTTGACATAGAATGGCCACAGTATCACTTCATGCCCGTGCGGCCGCTGGCTGAGATGCACCGCGCATTACCCGATTGGTTCGTCAAAGTTCATGTGCCGAGAATCTCATAGTGATCTTGACCCCATTATCATGACACCCGAACTCCGACCTGCTCAAAAGGAAATCTTGAAATACGCCGCCGGCCTCATGGCTGTCTCTGCCGTACCCGGCAGCGGCAAGACCTTCATCCTGTCCGTCCTGGCGGCAGAACTGATTGCGACGCAACTGGAAGCGCTGGATAGCGCCGTGCTGATGGTCACGTACCAGCGGTCGGCGGTGGACAACTTGAAACAACAGGTCGGACAGCGGCTGCGGGATCGGGGGCTGCCGAACGCCGGCTACGAAGTGCGCACACTGCACAGCCTGGGCTATGAGATTGTGCGAATGCAGCCGGCGCTGGCCGGCGTGGCCCAGGACTTCGAGGTGGCTGACGAACGGCGCGCGACACGCATTCTGGAAACTGCCACCCGGCTGTGGATCGAGGCGAATCCGAATCGCTGGCAGGTGCTTGTGGCCAGCCTCGATGATCCGTCAGCGCAGCGGCGGAGCCGTGAAATCGCCCAGGGGGTGGCGCGCGGTGTCATTCGGCTGGCCAAGAACTTTCGGCGCCGGCCGGCTGAGATCCGCGCCCGGCTGACGGCGCTTGAGCCCAAAGAGGTGGATCAGTTTTTCCTGCTGGACATGGCCGCCGGCATCTACGAACTGTATGAGGTACATTTGCAGGCGTCGGGATTGCTGGACTTCGACGATTTGGTCAGTCGTGCGGCCACCGTACTGGCCGAGTATCCCGACGTGGCTGACCGGCTGCGCCAACGCTGGCCATTTGTGTTGGAAGACGAGGCTCAGGACAGCACGCCTCTCCAGGAAGAGATGCTGTCGCGGATCGCCGGCCCGGCGGGCAACTGGGTGCGCGTCGGCGACCCCAACCAGGCCATCATGGGTACCTTCACCGCCTCGGACCCGGATTACTTCCGGCGATTCCTGGCCCGGGACGACGTGATCCGCCGGGAGCTGCCGAACTCGGGGCGCAGCAGCCGGCGCATCATCGACCTGGCAAACCACCTGGTCCGCTGGGCCTGCGAAGAGCACCCGGTTCCCGAGGTTCGCGAGCGTGCGTTTCGGCTCCAGGCCATCGAGCCGACGCCGGAAGGCGATCCCCAGCCCAACCCAGACAATCGCCACAGCCGTATCGTCATTCGCGGGTACGCTGATCTGGACACTGAGCTGGACGACGTGGCAAAGCGGGCATCTCGCTACGCCGGCCAGCATCCCCAAGACACCGTCGCCATTCTGGTGCCGGCCAACTGGATCGGCTACCGGGTGTCAGACCGGCTGAGGGGCTTGCAGGCATCGTACGTTGAGTTGCTGCGGGCGTCCGGGTCGAGCCGGGGCGTGGCGCGTACGCTGGCGTCGCTGATCCGTTTTCTTGGGGAGCCGCTGAGCCGGCGGAACCTGGTGGCGGTGTACGAAGCGCTGGTGGATTACGCCGGCATCCGACCGCAAGGTTCTCGCCATGACCGCATCACGGCCCTGCTAAGCAGCGTCCGTCAGCCCGAACGGCTGGTGTACCCCGAACCCGACCAGTCGATCCTGGACGCTCTCCCGCCGATAGCGGGTGGCCTGACCCCGCGAGAGGAGCATACGCTGGAGCGGATGCAGGCGGTGTTGGCCGAAGGGTTCAAGGCCGTTACCATGCCGGTAGATGAGCTGGTGATGACTCTGGCTCAGCAGCGCTTCGACAAGCCGGGTGAGTTGGCCATCGCTCATCGGATTGCGGTGCACACGCGCCGGCTGCACGATGCGAACCCGGAGTGGCGCTTGCCTCGTCTGGCCGATGAGCTGTACGCTGTGGCCGAGGGCGAAGTGCGGCTGCCGGGCCTGGACGAGCAGGAACTGGGCTTCGAGCCAACCCCCGGCGAAATCACGCTAACGACCCTGCATAAAGCCAAGGGCCTGGAGTGGGATCTGGTCTACATCGTGTCGGTCACGCCCTTCGATTTCCCCGGCACACCGGATGATGTCATGCTGGGCTACCACGAGGGCCTGGGCAACCCTGTCGAGGAAGCGGACGCCCAGTTGCGCGGACTCATGGGTCACGCCGATGAGAGGCCGACCTGGAGTGCCTCCGAGTCCGCCCGGCTGGAGCTCGTCGCGGAGCGCTTGCGGCTGCTCTACGTGGGCATCACCCGTGCCCGGCGCTACCTCTTCCTCAGTTGGAGCCGGGGCGGCGGGGGGATGCGGCAAGGAAAGGCTTTGGCGTTGGAGGAGCTGGAGAGGTTTGTCAAAGGTGATATTGGATATT
>JBHHTZ010000739.1:0-2379 GCA_046753605.1 Anaerolineae bacterium | reverse complement strand
AGGCGAAGGCCGGCCCGCATGTGCCCGACTTGAGATACTTGAAGTCGCCCTCGCCATGGATGCCCCGGGGGCCGACTAACCGGGCAGCCAGAATCGTCGTATGACTCAAATAGAACTGAGGCCAGTCGGCAAAGAACAACAGTCCGGCGACCGTTGGCCGCCAGGTATCGAGTTCCAGGCTGGCTGCCCCGATATCTTGCAACAGCTTGTCCAAAGGGCGGTCCGGCACACTGGTGCGGAGGCGTTGTACCAGAAAATCCTTGACCTTTTGCTCGCTCAGATCATCCAACTTCGCCTGACGGACTGGCGTCCGCTCGTAGTCCAGCGAACCCCGTTGGACAGCGTGTCCAAGCACGTCCGCCGGTGACATCAGGCGGTTGAAACTTCCCTCCCGTATCTTGAAGCGCCCAGACAGGCTGTATGTTGCTTCCAGGCCCCCGGGTACATGAGCAACCACAACAGTTCTGTCATCGTACTGCACCTGCTCCTCTGGAGGCTCACAAGAGGACGGATGTTGTCATATCCCCTGACATTTGTCGCCCAGAACGCCCTGGCGCGAGGGTACAACAGCAAGTTACCCTAACAAAAGCCGGATTTGCTCGAAGACCGCATCCACCATAGCCTGGGTCAGCCGGCCCGTCTGGGTGTTCTGCCGGCTGGGATGATACGAAACCACCAGCGCCGGTAGAGGTGGCTCGAACTCGTAGCACGCGCCGTGGCGGAAGGCCAGACGCGGCACGTCCACGCCCCGGCCCCGCAGCAGCGCCAGGTAGCCGTCAAACGCGATGCGTCCCAGGGCCAGCACTACTCGCACGGAGGAGAGAAGATCGAACTCCCGCGCCAGAAAACGCCGGCAGTTGAGCTGTTCCTGGCGGGTTGGCCGGTTCTTGGGCGGAGCACAGCGCGCCACAGCGGTGATGAAAGCGCCGTGCAGTTCCAGACCATCGTCCCGATGCTCCGATGTGGTCTGGTTGGCGAAGCTGGCGCGCTCCAGAGCCGCCGTCAACGTGTTACCCGAGCTGTCGCCGGTGAACATACGCCCGGTGCGGTTGGCGCCGTGGGCCGCCGGCGCCAGACCCACGATCAGCAATTGCGCGTTTCGGTCGCCGAAGCCCGGCACTGGCCGACCCCAGTATTCCCAGTCCTGGAAGGCCCGCCGCTTCGTCCGGGCGATCTCCTGCCGATAGGTCACCAGCCGGAGGCAGGCCTCACAGGTTACGATTTCGGCATTCAGTTCTTCCCACAAGTCCATCTTCGGTCGGTTCATCGGTCTCCCTGTCAGCGAATCTTGCCCAACGCTGCGCCGATAGCAATCGCGCCGGCCCCAATCAAGCCCAGGGCGGGTAGCCAACGCCGCCGGGAAGCAAACGCCACGCCGGCTGCGGTAGCCGCACCGCCGATAGCCAGATCGAGCCGCTGAACGACGGCGTCCGCCTCAGCAGGGGTGCGGCCTCGCTCCACCAGTGTCCACTTGAGGATGGAGCCGCCGTCCACTGGCGGCAGCGGCGCGATGCTGCCCAGGATGAAGCCGTGGCCGACAGCCGACCAGCCGGCAATCTCGTGCACAGCCGAAGTGCGCGGGACCAGGCCGCGCACGGCCAGGCTTGATAGCAGGCCCAGCGCGCTGTAGATCGGCCCGCCCAGGGCGCGCATGCGGTGTGCCTGGGGTGGGACGTCGTTGTCGTAGTAGATGGTGCGCGGCATCTCCTGGGAAACGAGGATTTCGTCCATTGGCGCGCCGGCATAGCGTGCGCTAACGATGTGGGCCATGGCATGGCCGATGTCGGCAATGACCAGTGTGACCATAGCCAGGCCGCCAACCAGGAGGCGGGCCGGCCAGGAGCGTTCGGGACGCCGCCGGCCGGCCATCCACGATAGCATGCCCCACAATGCTAGAATGTTGCCCAATACCGCCGGCTTCACCTTAACCGGCGTGTTCAAGACGGTGAACAGAGTTGGTACATTCTCGTTGGTGGTCATTTGCTTGTCCCCCGTTGCCCAGCGGCTGGATCTGGCGATCCAGCCGGAGCGAAGTACGACTTTTATCCTAATGCGATCTTTCGCTATCCGCCATCTGCTCAGCCCGCTGGATGAAGCGGACGAGGCGAGCGCGCAGTTCGGACGGATCGGCGGCCGGCCTGGTCAAACGCTCCCGGTCGGGGCCGTGGCGTTCGCTCCACAGCCAACGCAGGATCAGGAAGGGCCAGCGTGTCGCCAGGAGCCGATCCCACACCGCGAGTCGCTCCTCGAAAGCGTCGTCACCGGCTGGCCGGCGATACTTCTCCCGCAGCCAGGTGTGCTGTTCTTCGCTCAGCCTGACCAGCGCCGCATGCCAGCGCAGATCCGCCAGTTCCAGGGCCGGATCGCCCCACCCGCTGT
>JBHHTZ010000738.1:0-2387 GCA_046753605.1 Anaerolineae bacterium | reverse complement strand
GTACACCTGGCACTCGCGCACCCGACGCGCGATCAACTGGGCCGTCTGCGACCCAAAGTCGAGAATTACAACTACATCTCGATCAGCAGCCATTCTCACTTCCCCGGGGAGCCGGCTTCCGCGGGCGCCCGTCCTCGCAGCTCATAGCGGGGTGTGTGATTCCAGAGATCCATGAACGGTTCAAGCAGGCGATTCAGGTCATCCACATCGCGTGCCCCCGTGGCATCCAGAAAATCCTGTATCAGTGCCGTCGGACGATCAACACTACGCATCTCCTGCTGGATCTCGCGAACGGATTCCCACCGCGACTGGCCAGGTTGCAGCAGCTTCTCAACCCGTCGTGCCTCCCTGGTAAGCGGAAGCGCCCCCTCAGCGGCTTGAATCAGTCGCATGGCTGTGAAATCCAGCGGCGAGAACCGCCGGAGGTCCTTCTCACGCAACACCCGGTCCGGGTCCTGGACTTCAGGCCGATAGACAATGTCGCCGCGCACACGAAAGCGTTCATCGCGCTTGAATGCCGAGAGCCAGTCCTCTTCCACGAGCCAGGGCCGGAAAGGCTCCACACTCAGGATCCGGCGCACGAGATCGTCGATTCGTAGCGCACCCTCGAAGAAAAGGAGGCCGTGGGCCAGTCTGAGGAAACGCTCTGCTTCAGCTATCCGCTGGTCGATCTCTTGCTCGGGTGGCAGGTCTTCGGGTTTGAGAGGTATCAGTTCTTCAGGGTGTTCCTGGGCCACTGTTACGAGGAAGCGGGCCCTGGCCGAGTGGATCGCCTCCTCGTCCTTCCAGCGCCCTCCCAGCTCGAAGCGGGGCAAAAGCTCATGCACTCCATGAACCTTCGTCCCATAGCCCACGCTGCTGGGGCGCACACGGTACTCCTGCCGAAACCTTTCAAGCTCCTCCAGAAGCTGGTTCTCGATGTTGTGAGGTAGCTCAGGCTTCATCAGAATCCCGTCAGCTTCGCAATCTTCTTTTTCACACTCACACGTCACGCCGATCCCGTCATCGAAAAGCTCCCAGGCCCGAAGAGCGATCTGGTTCTTATTTGCATCCAGAACTAACCCCGTTACCCGAGGTTCCTCAGGATTGATGTAGACTGACATCAGGTACTCCTGCCGAGACGGCGAGCGTCGAGAACGACCACGCCGCCTCCGCCTGCGTCGTTTCGCCATTTGTCACCCTCCCTCGCTGTTAGGGACCTTCGAGCCGATCCGCTGTTCGGTCCAGTCCAGCGGATCGACGGCGATGCCGTGAACTCGAACTTCCCAATGGATGTGCGGCCCCGTGGACAGGCCCGTGCTGCCCACGCGACCCAAAAGGTCGCCGGCCCTGACCATCTGACCGGCTTCCACTGCAATTTCCGACAAATGAAAGTAGCCGCTGTAGACGCCGAGGCCGTGGTCGATCCACACGCTGTTCCCGCGAACTTTCAGCGGCTCGGCCAGGGAGATGACGCCGGCGGCCGGCGCTACCACCGGATCGCCGACCTCCGCCCGGAAATCCTGGCCGGCGTGATAGTCCGTGACTGGCCCACCGTTGTAAGATCGCCGGGTCCCGAAGGCCGACGTGGTCTCCGCCCCGCCAGGCAACTGCCAAACATCATCCCACAGCTTCCGAGGAGTAATCTGAGCCCACATCGCCTGGAGCTTTTCTCGTTCAGCTTTGAGCAGGTCCGGGTCCAGCAGGGCCGCCGTCTCCGGCGACAACACGATGTTTTCCGTTGCGTAGTCGCCGGCCACCACCTCCAGGGTCCCACTCTGGCGGACCTCCCGCGCCAGCTCGTCAAAGGCTCGAACGCGGACCACGCGCGGACCGGCGTCGGCCATCGCATGAATGCCGGCTGGCGCCCAGTATTCGCCGCGCGCAGCCTGGGCAAAGACCAACGGTTGATCACCCAGCGACCCGGTGACGGTGACGGGCCGGCTGGCCCTGACCCGAATAGCCACCACGTGCCCTTGCTCCACCGGATTCGGCAGCAGGGATAGGGAAATCTGCGGCGGTAGCAGTGTTGGGGTAGGCGTTGGTGTGGCGGTCGGGACCCGCGTGGCCGTGGCCGTGGCTGTGGGCGTAACTGTGGCTGTGGGCGTCGGCGTCGCGGTTGGCATGGCCGTCGGGGTGGGCGTGGCCCAGAGCTGGGCGATGGCCGGCGCGCACCCGCCTGTCAGCATCGCCGCTACTGCAAATAGCCCGATCAGCAGACAGCGCCTGACCTCCAACCGAGAGTGATTGGATATTGGATATTGGATATTGGATTTCATGCTCCAATCTCCAATATCCAATATCCAATATCCAATATCCAATCTCTCTCGGCAAGCATAGGCTCCCGCCATTCAGCTCAAATCACACAGGACGTGGAAGCTGGTCAAGAAACCCGCAAGAAACCCGCA
>JBHHTZ010000737.1:0-2390 GCA_046753605.1 Anaerolineae bacterium | reverse complement strand
CGGGACGGCGCCCCTCGACGAGCTCGGGACGGCGCGGCGGTAGAAAGAAATCCCCGCACTTTCAAGGCCGGTGTCAGACGCCCTGGGTACGATTTCGGTCCCTCCGACGAAAAGTACGCCGCCGGGTCGCAGCGCCTCATAGAAACGCTGATATAGTTTCTCCTTCACCTCGGATGTAAAATAGATGACTACGTTGCGACAGACAATCAGATCGAACCCGTTCTCAAAAGGATCTGCCAGCAAATTGTGCTGACGGAAGGTGATCCGGCGCCGCAAACTCTCCGCGACCCAATAGTCGTCGTTGTCTGCCTTGAAGTAGCGCCGGAGTAAAGCGGGTGGCACATTTTTCAGCTCGTCGGCGGAGTAGGGACCGCCGGCCTTCGCCCACTCCAGTGCCGAACTGTCGATATCGGTGGCCAGGATTGGATGCCGGCGATAAGGCCCGGTTACCTCAGCCAGCATGATGGCCAGTGAGTAGGCCTCCTGACCGCGCGAACACCCCGCGCTCCACACGCGCAGCGTAGGGTGACCGCGCAGCAGCTCCGGCACAATGTTTTCCTGCAGGGGCCGGTATTTGTCCAGGTCGCGAAAGAAAGACGACACGTTGATGGTCAGGTAATCCTTGAGTTTTCCAAGCTCCACCGGGTCATTCCGCGCAACCCGAAAGAAATTCGTCCAGGTGGCATGCTCCGTTCGCACGAGATAGGCCCTGAGACGGCGCTGCATCTGTTGTGTCTTGTAGCAGCTCAAGTCCACCCCGGTCAGGGTTCGTATTTCCCGGCTGACATAGCTGTATTCTTGTGCTTTCATGACTCATCCTGAGCCCGTCGAAGGGCTACCAATTCCACTAACGCTGGCGCCACCTCCGGCAGCGGCGCCACCCGGTCTACCAGACCCGCTTCGGCGACGCTGCGCGGCATGCCGTAGACCGTGCTGGTCGATTCGTCTTCGGCGATCACCTTCCCGCCGGCAGCTTTGATTTGCTGGGCGCCTTGCGTGCCGTCGGCCCCCATTCCGGTGAGCACCACGCCGATCACCGCAGCCCCGTAGCGCTCGGCGGCCGACTCCATGGTCACATCCACGGCCGGGCGCACGTGATTGCGGCGCGCTCCGTGGTCCAGGCTCACCCGTTTGGCGCCCTTGAATCGGAGATGAAAGTCGCCCGGGGCCAGCAAGGCCAGTCCGCACGACAGCCGGTCGCCGTCTGTGGCTTCCTGCACAATAAGCGGAGAGGTTTCGTTCAGCCGCTGGGCCAGCGACCGGGTAAACCCAGGCGGCATGTGCTGCACCACGGCCACGGCCGCCGGCAGATCGGCCGGCAGATCGGACAACACCTGGTGCAGCGCGCGCGGCCCACCGGTGGAAGCCCCGATCACAATCAAGGGGGCGCCGTTGTGAAACAAACGCAGTCCCCCTTTGTGCTGGGGTGCAGGGGTGCAGGGGTGCGGGGGTGCGGAGGTGTATCTCCCCCTCTCCTTGTCCCCCCCTCTCCTCCTCTCCCGTGCTCCGGCCAGGCGCACACCAGCGGCCGTTTTCACCTTGACGGCCAGATCGTCCATGACAGTCCGGATGTTAATACTGGCGGCCGGCTTGGGCACAAAGTCGACCGCGCCGCGTATGAGGGCCTGGATGGTCGTCCGGGCGCCGCGTTGAGTCAGCGAGCTGAGCATCACGACCGGGGTTGGACATTCCGCCATGATGCGCTGCAACGCGGCCAGGCCGTCCATGCGGGGCATCTCCACATCCAGGGTGACTACGTCCGGTTTGAGAGCCGGTATTTTGGCCAGTGCGTCGAGCCCGTCGCGGGCGCTCCCCACGACAGTGATATCGGGATCGGCCTCCAGATATTTGGCAACAGTATGGCGCATGAAGGCCGAGTCATCCACAACCAGGACCCGTACAGGTCCCTTCGACGAATCCCTCGACAAGTCCTGGACCGGACCATGCCTCGGGAGGGACCCCAGAACAGTGCGGCTCATGGGGCTTACCTCAGCACTTTTTGCAGTGCCAACATCACCCGATCCGGGTCAAAGGGCTTCACCACAAAGTCCTTGGCGCCGTTCTGCACGGCCTGCAGCACCATTGACTGCTGACCCAATGCCGTAAGCATGATCACGTTGGCCTGGGGGTCGAGTCCGCGAATCTCGCTCAGGGCTTCCAGTCCGTCTTTAACCGGCATAGTAATATCCATAAGCACCGCGTCGGGGCCGACCGACCGGTAGACCTGCACCGCCTGCTCTCCGTTTTCCGCCTCGACAACTTCGAACCCGCGCTCGGCGAGCAACTTTGAGAGGCGCATGCGCATGAATTGAGCATCGTCCACAACCATCACCTTGTGCATAAAACCCTCCCATACATCAGTTATCAGTATTCAGTGATCAGTGATCAGT
>JBHHTZ010000736.1:0-2402 GCA_046753605.1 Anaerolineae bacterium | reverse complement strand
CCCGCTCCTCCTCCCAGCCGCTGATCCGCCGCAGGCGCTTGGCCACCCACTTCCGCACATGCGCCAGGCACACCTGCTGGGGCAGCCCGAGCTGGTGGCTCACCGGCTTGTACGTGTTGAGGTCGTCGGTGACCAAGACCTCAACGCCCAGCGCCTTCGTGTACCTCTCCAACCAGCGCCGGAAGGCGCCGCTGTCTTGCTTCACCAACACGTCGACCCCCATCGTCTTCCCACTCTTCTGATCCACCACGAAGCCCATGAGCTGCGCCTGCCCCCGTATGGGAACGACCGTCTCGTCCGCCCCCAGCACACGCACCCGGCCCGCGGGCGTCGCCCGCTGCCGCAACAGCGCCCCCGCCCGCAGCCGGTCCCGGTGGACGCTGCTCCGGTGGATTCCTGCCTCCAGGGCGCGCAGGACATGACTGGTCGCCCACTCCGAGAGCCCCAGTGTCCAGAACAACACCGCCAGCCCCATCACCCGCTGGCTCTGCCGATAGTGACTGACGCCGTCCGGGTAGTGGCGGAAGGTGCGCCCGCACGCCGTGCAGCGGTAGCGCACGGCCTCGGTCTCCCGCAGCTGGGTGTCGATCACCGCCTTGCGGACGGTCTGGTGGCGCTGGAGGAGGGAGCTCTGACAGTACCGGCAGGAGGCCGGGCGTGAGCTGCCCGAATCCGTGGATTAGGGTGGGGGAAGGGGCCGGCGGGCGGACAGGATGGTGTCAAGGAGCCTCCGTCCGACAAGGAGCTACCGAGCAGGGAAAGGAAGCGCCAGGTGTGCCGCCGCTGGCCCGCGCAGGCATCGCGTCTGCCGGGATGAGGGGATGCTCCGCCCGCGCCGTGGAACGGAACCACGCTGGGGGACAGCGCTCAAGGCGGGGGCCAGGCCAAAGCGGCAAGCCTGAGCCGCCCGGGGCGCAGCACCACCGCCAGGACACGAGTGGCCAGGCGCACGAACTGCTGCCGCGCATGGCGGACCACCCGTCCGAACTGGGTGAAGATGGCAAAGCGCAGCCGCTTGGGCCGGGCCCGGCGGTACGTCGCGTCCAACGCTGTCGCCTTGAGCAGCTCCAGCAGGTTGTGGGTGAGCGCCTGCAGTCGGAGCCAGGCGGCGTTGGCCCCAAACTTGGCACTCGGGTAGACTCCGGCCGCCAGTTCGTCCTTAAGCACGCGGTGTACCTGCTCTATGGCGCCGGCCTTGCCCCGCTGCCACGCCAGCAACTCCTGGCCATCCCTCTCCCAGTCGTTGGTCACTACCGCGAAGTGCTTGACCTTGCTGCCGTCGCCGAAGAGCATCCCCTGGGGCGGCCGGATGCGGATCGCCAGGTAGCGGTAGGGTTCGGTATCCCGCCGCTCGCGAGAGCGGCTGGGCACGTAGGGCGCCTCCGCCCACTCCCGTACGAACCCGTCGGACTCCCGTGCCCAGGCATGCCAGGCTTCCGGTGGCAGCGCTACGATCTCCGCTCGCAACTGCCGGGTCATGTCGGCGCTCACGGCGAACGTCCAGCCCCGGCCGGCCCAGTGATCCAGCACGGCCTGGTCGTAGGCGGCCGAGTCCGAGCGCACCCGCACCCTGCAGGCGTCCGCCTGCCAGTCACCCTCCCGCTGAGGGAGGCTCGCGTAGGCTGCATCCACGACGCGGATCAGGTCTTTGCCGGCGGGGACGTTGCCGTCCCGGAACTCGTCGGCCAGGATCAGGTTGGTCTCGGCCCACGACACCAAGAGCGGCTGGTAGCCGCGAAAGCCCGCATAGGTGGGCAACGCCGTCTCCTTGGCCGACTCCACCAGATGCGCGTCCACATCCAGCGTCACCTCCGGACCCGGCTCCACCACGGCCACATAGGCCTGCATGGTCCGTCGCACCACCGCCTGCAGACCAGCCAACTGATCCGTCTCCCGAGGAATGAAGCTGCCCTGCTGCGGCCGCTCCGCCAGCACCTCCGGGTCATGGAAGCGCTCCAGCCATTGGCGGGCTGTGGAGGCGGCGGGCAGGTGGTAGCCCAGGAGCGCCGCCAGCCCGTAGTCCCGGCGCAGCCCATCGAAGTCGTCCAGGCACTCGCCCCCGAGCGCGCTCAGCAGCACAAAGGACTCTACCCACTGTCCCTGGCCCAACCCTTTCGACGACTTCCTCTTAGGCAGGCATCGCTCCGCCGCCGCCATCACCCCGCTCCGGCGGCCCAGCTCGACCAGCAGCGCTACCCCGGCGTGCGGCGTCACCTCCTCCGTCAATCCACCCCGGAAATCGATGTCCAGCGCGTTCGGCAACGGCTTGCGCATCATGCACCTCCTGGGTGCATGGTACAATCTCGAACTCACTGATTGGGGGAGGGCGGACGCTACTACCTTGCGGGTCGGGCTTCAGTCCGACAGGCGGCTAGCTACAGGCTGAGGAGCCTGTCCCACGG
>JBHHTZ010000735.1:0-2403 GCA_046753605.1 Anaerolineae bacterium | reverse complement strand
ACACGACGTCGCCGCCGCTGGCCGAGCGGTCGATGGTGAAGACGGGGATGCCGGCTTCGTTGGCCTTCTGGACGCTGGGCACGACAGCGTCGGCGTCGGTCGGGTTGATGAGTAGGGCGTCTACCTTGCGCTGGATGAGGTCCTCCAGGTTGGTGGCCTCCTTGGCCGAGTCATCCTGCGAGTCCACCACGACCAGCTCGACGCCCAGTTGGTCGGCTGCCTTTTGCGCGCCCTCCTGGAGCGTGACGAAGAACGGGTTGTTCAGCGTCGATAGCGACAGCCCCAGGGTGATCTTTTCGGCTGCTGGCGGTTGGGGTTTCTCCTGGGCCGGCGGCGCCGTCGGCTGCGCGCAGGCGGCCACTCCCACAACCACAAGCGAGACGAGCAGTATCAGTATCCATCGGTGTTTCATGATCCTCTCCTCCTCATAGGGATAGTTGGCTGGATAGCTAGATGGTTGGATGGTTCACACAGTTCCGCTCAGCCATCTGGCCATCAGCCATCAAGCCATTTTCACGCTTCATGCCGCCTTGTAGGGGCATGGTGACTCCTCTTGAAGCTTGAGGTTGAATGTTGATGGGAACCACGAGCAAATCTAGCCTTTTCTTGCTGCATTCGCCTCCTTTCTTGATGCCAGTGCGCGTCGGCGAAGCTGTGCGTCGGCGAAAGTAAGCTACCGGCTGGAATTCGTATTGCGTACTGCGTATTGCGTAAGCCATCCAGCCATCCAGCCATCTAGCCATCCAACTGCCAAACGCCGCGAAGACTGACTCCCGCCGGCCACCCTAGCGCAGTGCCCGATGCCACAGCAGCGCCAGCGCAATGACCACACCCTGGACCACTTGCTGGTAGAATGATGACACGTTTAACAAGTTCAAGCCGTTCTTCAGCACCTGGATGATCAGAACGCCCAGCAGCGTGCCACCCAGGCTGCCCTCGCCCCCAAACAGGCTGGTGCCACCGACGACCACGGCCGCAATGGCGTCGAACTCGTAACCCAGGCCGGCGGTCGGCTGGGCTGAGTTCAGGCGGGCGATGAGGATCATGCCAGCCAGCGCCGAAAGTGCCCCGCTGATGACGTACACCAGTGTCACATAGCGGTTCACCGGAATGCCGGAGAAGCGCGCCGCCACCGGATTGTTCCCCAGCGCGTACACGTAGGCGCCAACCGTGGTGCGGTTGAGCACGACATAGCCCACGGCGAACACCGACGCCATGAGAACGATTGGCATGGCTACGGGTCCCAGCGTTCCGGTGCCGATAAAGCGGAAACTGTTCGGCAGGCCGGTCACTGGCCGGCCCTGGGTGTAGGTCAGGGCCAGTCCACGGGCGATGGTCATGCTTCCCAGCGTGACGATGAACGGCGGAACCCCAAACCGGGTGGCGACAAGCCCATTGCCCAGCCCGAAGCCGGCGCCGATAGCCAGCCCGACGAGAACTGCCAGAACGGGCTGCCCGCCTTTCACAAGCAAGTCAGCGACGACCACGTTGGCCAGGGCCAACACGGCCCCGACAGACAGGTCGATGCCGGCCGTCAGGATGACGTACGTCATGCCGACCGAGATGATGCCATTGATCGCTGCCTGGCGCAGCACGTTGACCCCGTTGGACAGCGTGAGAAAGCGGTCCGAAAGCAGCGTCAACGCGAAGACCAGCAGGCCGAATGACAGCACCAGCCCGAATCGGCCCAGCACGTCGCGCACGCGGCGTTCTGGGCGCGTCGAACGTTCCGAGTCGCCTGCAGCCGGCGTGTCGGCCAGGTTTGCTGCGTCGGCGGCGGGATTGCGGACCTGTTCGCTGTTGCTTGCGGACATCAATTCATCTCCGGTCGGCTAGAACACCACGCCGGCATGCAAGATGACGTTGGCATACGGTGTAAACTCGCCGGTTCGGATCACCGCCCGCGCATCCTGCGTGCGGAGCTTGAACGCCTGGTGGATGACTTGGTTGACTGGCACTGATCCCAGCATGTCCATTACCTGGGCATAGAGTTCGGGACTCACCTCGACCATCTCTTCGGCGATGGTGGCTTCCTCCACCTGCATCTCCTCAAGGACCGCCTGAAGCACGGTGAGGAACGGGGGCACCCCCTCCACAACGGCCAGGTCGATACGCGCCGGCCCGTTCGGGATGGGCAGGCCGGCGTCGGCAATCACGATGGTGTCTGTGTGTCCCAGTTCGGCGATGACGCGCGAAAGTTCGGGATGTAGAATGCCTCGTTTTTTCATTCCATCGTCTCCTGCTTTTGGCGCGTAGTGGCGACTTATGAACTTTGACAGTAACTACTAACCGGGCCGGTTTGTTTTCTGAAGGTTCACAAGTTCTACGAGCCAAAATCGCCCTTTGACAAACTATGCGCCAGAAACTCGTCCACGGCGGCGCGGGTGGGGAGCGACGGCTGGG
>JBHHTZ010000734.1:0-2404 GCA_046753605.1 Anaerolineae bacterium | reverse complement strand
ATGGGCCGGCTGGATCAGGAGATTCGCAATGAGGAAGAACGTCTTCGCAACCCGGCCGACGCGGCCGTGCTGAGTCAACGTCTGGGCGCTTTTGGCCGGCAGTTCATGGACCCCGAGAAGCTGTCGATGCAACTGCCGTCCATCATGCGCAGCACCCAGGCCGACGGCGACCGGCTGGCCCGGCTCAAGCGCGCGCGAGCCACGTTGGAAGACCTACGCTGGCGCTACACTGAAGGCCCCACCGGACGTGGACGAGCGCCTATGGGCATGATCAACAACACTGGCTGTACTACGGTGTGGGGCTCGACCTACCCGTACAACCCGTACCCGTTCCCGTGGGCCAACCACCTGTTCCAGGACGGCCCGTCCATGGCTATGGGCGTCTTCGAGGGTCACATGCGCAAGATGGCGCGCGGCTTCAAGGCCATCCGCATCGCCGAGTTGGAGATGGCCGGCGAGTACGATCCGGCGGTCCACGACGAGTTCTTCACCTATTTCAACTGGAGACACTTCACCGATGAGGAGTGGAAGCTCTGTCCGCCGGTGACAGTGTTGGGCGGCGACGGTGCCATGCTGGACATCGGGTTCCAGAATCTGTCCCGCATGATGGCTTCGGGTAAGCCGATCAAGGCCATGGTCGTGGACACCCAGGTCTACTCCAACACCGGCGGCCAGGCGTGTACCAGCAGCTTCACCGGCCAGGTGGCGGACATGGCGGCCTTCGGCAAAGTGCAGCAGGGCAAGGAAGAGCCGCGCAAGGAGCTGGGTCTTATCGCCATGATGCACCGCAACACCTACGTCGCCCAGACTTCGCAGGGAGCGACCAGCCACATGCTGCAAAGCTACATCAAAGGGCTGAACTCCCGCAATCCGGCCGTCTTCAATGTCTACGCCCCTTGTCAACCGGAGCACGGCATCGCCGATGACCTCTCGGCCCGGCAGGCCAAGCTGGCGCTGGAGGGGCGAGCGTTCCCCTTCTTCACCTACGACCCCGATGCCGGCGACACTTTCTCGGCCCGCTTCTCGCTCACGGGCAACCCCTACCCGGAGAGCGACTGGCCGGAGTACAAGCTGGAGTATCAGGACGAAGATGGCACGGTCCACGAGATGACGTTGCCGTACACCTTTGCTGACTGGGCGGCTACCGAGGGCCGGTTCTCCAAGCATTTCAAGTTGCTCCGTCCTGAGTCTATCGAAGGGCTGAAAGGTCAGGTAGACGAGGAGCGGTTGGTACGTTTTGATGAGTATCTGAACTTGAGTGACGACGAGCGGGCTGGCAAGACCCCCTTCATCTGGGTGGTGGACGACGACAATCGGCTGCGCCAGGCCAGCGTCAGCGAGGCTCTGGCCGATTCGGCCGAAGATCGGTTGAATCTGTGGCACATGGTGCAGGAGTATGCCGGCGTCCTCAACCCCGGTGCCGAGAAGGCCGCGGAGCAGACACGCCGCGAGTTGAACAGCGAGTTCCAGGAGAAGCTGGCGGCGCTACAGGCCGAGCATGAGGCAGCGCTGGCTCATGCCGAGGCCCAGGGCCGAGCGCAGGCGGCTCAGCAGATGGCTCAGGGGTTGATCCGGTTGGCGGCAGGCGAATCGATTGCAGATTTCGGATTGCAGATTTCAGATTTGTCCTCGGCAACTGAATCACTGAGTCCATCCGATGGTGGAGAGCCGGCCAGGGACGGGGGTGAAACTGCGGTCGCGACACCAGGAGACGGGGAGCCGGCAGTTGAGCTGGCCGAGCCAGAGAAGCCAGTAGCTGAGGTCGTCGATGAGCCGTTGCAGAACGGCCTGGCGTGGATCGAAACGGAGTTCTGTACCACGTGCAACGACTGCCTCAACATCAACCCGCGTATCTTCGCCTACGATGACAACGAACAGGCATACATCGCCGATCCCGCCGCTGGCCCCTTCCGTGACATCGTGATGGCCGCCGAGCAGTGCCCGGTGGAGATCATCCACCCCGGCGAGCCGCAGGACCCGTACGAAGATAACCTGGAGGCGTGGGTGAAGCGGGCGGAGCCTTTCAACAGCCAGTGACCAGTGATCAGTAACCAGTGATCAGTGATCAGTAATTGGACTCACTGAAACTGATCACTGATCACTGATAGGTGAACCGAGGGGCGAACTGCTTGAGGAGACCCGTGCTAAATACCAGGCTGAGCTAAGAACAGTGCCACGAGAGGAAATAGATGAAGGGGCCCTGCCGTCACAGCTTGATCGGATATTCTTCGAGCTGAATAAGCTATCGGGTCAAGTAGCCGCGATGCGCGAGGATGTTCTTTCAGTGTCGCAGCGGTCCTCCACAACTTCGCACACTGGTGATGCGACTAGACCCCGTCAGATAACGTTCCGCGAGTTCTTGGGAGCTATCTGGTGGTGATCTCCAACTTATCGAGCAGTTCCT
>JBHHTZ010000733.1:0-2404 GCA_046753605.1 Anaerolineae bacterium | reverse complement strand
ATCTCCGAAGCCCGGTGGGAGATCCTGCCCGACGCCCCCGCCACCGTCCACGAGGGTGGCTCCCTGGCCTGGGGCCACGGCGGCCTCTACGCCCTGCGGGGCAGGCAGTGGCCCGGCGGCCCCACCCCCGACTTCTGGCGCTGGGACGGCCTGGTGATTGTGGACCGCACACCGCCCGTTGTCAGCCTGGTCGCTCCGGCCGATGGCGCAACGGTTACCGAGGGCTCGACCTACCTGGCAGCCACGGCGTCCGATTTCGGATTTCGGATTTCGGATTTCGGATTGGCAACACGTGGAATCCACAATTCGGTTTCGGATGGCGTTACAGCGGTCACCTTTGAAGTGGATGGAATTGTGTATGAGGGTCAGTACGACACCGGTAGCGGGCGTTGGGTCGCCTTCGCCCGGCTGGCCAGCGGCACGCACAGCGTGACAGTGACCGCCAGCGATGCCCTCGGCAACGTAGTCACCGCGCCGGCTGCCGGCTTCACCGTCCAGGTTGCCAGAGGAGTGCCGGTCATCGAATCACCGCCGCCGGAAGCCTACGTCGGGGCATCGCTGCCGGTCACCGGCTACGTGCCCGGTGGTGAGACGACAGATCACGTCGCCCTCAGCATCAACGGGGCCGAGGTCGGCGAAGCCGGGGTTCAGGGTGACGGTACGTTCAGCTCGGTACTCGACCTCTCCCTGCCAGACGGCCCCATCACCCTCACAGCACAGTTGAAAGGGGAACTGCTTGACTTCTCCTCAGTGAGCAATGACATCGGCCCATTTGCCGGAGGGGATCGGACGATTACCCTGCAGGGTGACTGGGACGGCGATGGCAAGCAAGACATCGCCGGCTGGAACAGCCAGGCGGGCGCCTGGGACTTCCGGCTCTCGCAGGGGGTTTCAGACAACACGTTGAGCTTCAACCGGGTGCGCAACGACATTGCCGGTTTCGCCGGTGGCGATACCGGCATCATGTGGCTGGGCGACTGGGATGGCGACGGTCGCACCGACCTCGCCGGCTGGAACGGTGATGCGGAGACCTGGGACACGCGCCTGTCCCATCAACTCTCTACAATCGACGGCGCCCCGTATCGGCGCTGGCAAGGCTCAGACCCTGCCCTGCAGCACGCCATCGGCCAGCAGGTGGACAGCGACTGGCAGGCCGGCTATGACGGCGACCGAGCCTGCGGCTCCAGAGACGCGATGGTCTACGGCCCCTACGTCGGCCTGATGCCGGGCGCCTATCGAGCCACCTTCCGCCTGCAGACCTTCGAGCCCCCGGGAGGAGTCTGGTGGTTCTACGATCTCGCCGACGTGGACGTCACCTACGACGGTGGCCAGCACACGTTGGGGAGCCTCTCACTGAAAGGCACCGACATCCCTCGAGGTTGGCAGGAATTCCAGATTGACTTCACCGTGGACTCAGCCGTAGAAGACGTGGAACTGCGCGTGTGGTACGTCAACGGCTACGGGATCCCTGGCGCCTGCGCAGAGTCTCCCTCCCTGATGGTGGACTGGGTGAGCCTGGGAGGTGCCATCGGCTTCGGGCAGGTGAGCAACAACCTGGGCAACTGGAACAGCGGCAAGCAGAACCCGATGATGTTCGGCGACTTCGACGGCAACGGCACCACCGACATCGCCGGATGGAATCCGGCCGGCAACGAATGGGATTTCCGTCTCTCGCAAGGGGTCTCAGATGGGACGCTAACCTTCCAGAAGGCGAGCAACAACCTGGGCGCCTGGAACCCTGGCGACGGCAATGCCATGATCTTCGGTGACTTCGACGGCGATGGGCGTGGCGATGTGGCGGGCTGGAACCCGCCCAGCCAGACCTGGGATTTCCGCGTCTCGCAAGGCGTTTCAGGCGGATCGCTGACCTTCCACCAGGTGAGCAACGACCTGGGGAATTTCGCTGGCGGCGATGCGGGCCAGATGATGGTGGCTGACTTCGATGGCGATGGTGACACCGACGTGGCTGGCTGGAACAGCACCCTCAACGACGGCCAGGGCGGCTGGGACATCCAACTCTCACAAGTGGCGCAGGATAGCAGCCTGCACTTCAAGGGCGTGTCCAACTATCTGGGCAGCTTCGCCGACCCCACGAGCGCCAGTCGGTGGGTGGCCGATTTCACCGGGGATGATCGGGCTGAGATCGGCCAATGGCCCAGCGGTGCGAACAGTTGGGACTTCCGGCTCAACAGCGGGCTGGTCGGCCGGACGCCGGGCAGTGTTCGCGTCACCTTAGACGCCACACCTCCCACGGCAAGCTTCACCAGCGTGGCTGACGGCAGTGCGATCACCGCCACCGGGCGCATCACCATCACCGGCACGGCCGGCGACACTGCGTCGGGCCTGGCCCAGGTGCGCGTCAGCTTCGACAACACCGCCTCGTGGCGCGGGGTGCCGGTCCAAG
>JBHHTZ010000732.1:0-2405 GCA_046753605.1 Anaerolineae bacterium | reverse complement strand
GCGGGTGCCAACCAGCCTCGATCCACAGCCGGCGAGCATTGACCAAAGGAGCACGATTGAGCTTCAGGGCGTTGACCGTCGCCCGGCCTGTCGGTGTAAGACCGACGATGAGCAGGCCATCTGCCTGCCAGACAAAGTGCTTGGACCAGTCCTGGGTGCGCGGGTGAAAGAGACGAACCATTACGTCTGTTTCCGGATCCAGGGCAGCAATGCGGTCATGCTTGATCAGATTGCAACTCCAACAAGCCAGACACAGGTTATCCGGCGTGGTCGCGCCGCCTAGTGACTCAGGTATGATGTGATCGATTGTGAACTGGGCGCCTACAATGTCCTCAGGCGTCAGGCAATAACTGCAGCGATGGCGCGATCTTTCAGCTACAACCTGGCGCAGTGCAGGCGGGATGTGTGTCCGGCTCATGCGGCGGACGTTGGGTAGTGCAGGTTCGAGACGTCATAGCCACGGTCTTTGAGCAGAACAGCCGCCTGGGCGCGCACCAGCATGGTGCGGTCGTAGCGACGCAGCAGGCGTTCGGCCTCTTGCTGCTCCTGCTCCGTCAAGCCCTCGCGCTGCCGCTTCAGCAGCAAGGTCTGCATCCTCTCAGACTCAGGTGGCGTCAATGTGGTGCGTGCCGCTTGCCAGAGTTCATCATCGGTTAAGAAGGCAAGCTGCGCCATCTCGTCGGCAATATCGGCTGGCAGATCATCCAGGGTAGGCAATGCGGCCGCCACAACAGCCACCAGCTCATCTTCGACCGAACGGCGCATCCGACGGGCGCGCTGCTCGATCTGTTGGTAGAGCACATCGGGCAAACGCACTGTCACTGTTTGCAGGGTCATCCTGACCTCGTTTCCAGCCTGCCACGGACTAACTGACACTTCGACAGGCTTAACACAAGTCTTGGATCTTCGGAATATGGTAACCCGTACTGGGTCTTGTTCCCCGGTGAAGCTAGCCTTATTATAGCACGCACCTCGCTGATAGGGCAAGAATGGGCGCCAGGAGTACTGGAGCCGGCAAAGTGAGCAGACCAGCTCGCTGTCAAGTCATTTTCAACCCCCCTCAACCCCAACATCATATCCGCTTGCCCCGAGATATGCACCCATGTACACGGCCAGCATACGTGACCAGTGGTACCCCGGATTGGCTGACACGTAGGGCGCGGTCTTGCATACAGCCCAGTGGGGATTGGGCGGGTTGGAGATGTACTCGTCCAGCACCTGGTTCAGCCGGCCTTCCCACACCCCATACGACCCTTCATCACCCCGATCGGCAGCGATGCGCATGAGCGCCCAGCCGGCCGGCAGCAGGTCCAGCCCCGCCGGGTGACCGATTTCGGAGACGTAAATCTCGGGGCCGCCGGCCCGCCCGTCGTAGCGGACGTACTGCTTGCCCGGCGTGCCCTGTCCGCACGGCATCCACCACGCGGGGAAGTTGTCCAGGTTGAACCCGATGCCGCGCCCGGGCGTGAAGTCCACCAGGAAGGTGCCATCGGCGGCGCGCATGGTCTCACCGGCGCTGCGCAGGAGCACGTCCCACTGGGTGTCGTCCGGCGCCAGGTCGGGCCAGGGCTGCTGATCCCCCAGGTCTGACGCGAACAGAGCGGCGCTCATGAACTGCCAGGTGAAGCCGACGTAGGGAATCGAGGGCATGTCGGGGGCGTGGTTCTCGATCCAGTAGCGCCGCTGGCCGTAGGCGCCGCCGCTGGTCTCGCTGTTCAGCGTGCGCACCGTGCCGCCGTGGATGGGGTCCGGGCGATCGTACGTCACGGCGTAGTCCAGGTAGTGCTGGGCAGCGGCGTAGATGTCGCCGGCGTCTTCCATGCGGTTCCCCAGGACGCGGCTGGCCAGCATGATGCCGGCGCCCATCCAGGCCTGCTCCTCCGCGTTCGTATTACCCTTATCGGCGTCCCAGTTGAAGGTCCACGGTTTGGTGGACACCACCTGGTGGCCGGCCAGCGAGAAGGCCTGGGTCTCCGGAGCGGTGCGGATGGTGAAGGGCGTGCCCGGGTTGGGGTGCTGCCCCGTCTCCCAGAACTCGGCGTACCAGGCGCGGGCGATGCCGGATAGCAGCTCTTCCACGCGAGCCTGGCGCTCCGCGCTCAGGGCGTCCTGCCGGCGGAGCAGGTCAGCAACGAGAGTCACGTTCACCGCTCGCAGCGGGTTTTGCCAGATGGCGGCCAGCGTATCCCGGTAACTGTCGCCGCTGGGGCTGTCGTCTGGGCCGTAGACGAATTCAGCCAGGTAGTCCAGGTCGGCGTCCAGGTAGTGTTGCGCCCATGCTATATCCTGAGCCTGCTGAAGGGTGATATTATTGCCTGGTTTGCTTGAACGACTGAAGTCGTTACTACTAGCGTGGTAGGCGCTGGTGGCGTGGTAAAGGCCCAGGTATTCGGCTACCCACTCGT
>JBHHTZ010000731.1:0-2405 GCA_046753605.1 Anaerolineae bacterium | reverse complement strand
AGTTTCTGGCCGGCCTGGCGGACTGTTTCGGCTGGTATCCCAGTCGCATGTGGGGTAGCGAGGCGCCACCCCCGGAAGAACTTGCTGCCTGGGGGCTGTTTGACCAGCCGGCTCCGGTTGGCATCCGCGTCAGCACAGACGGATCATCTGAATGACGTAACGCGAGATGGCATCTCGCGCTACGGCCAATCTCACAGGGGAGGGCATGAGTATGTTGAGAGTTGCTACGGACATTGGAGGTACGTTCACGGACCTGGTGTTCGTGACCCCGGACGGTGAGGTCGTCGCGGGCAAGAGCCACACCACGCCGGCGCAGTTTGAGCAGGGCGTGTTGGACGTCATCTCCGCCAGCAATATCAAGCCGAGCGAGTTCGCGTCCTTTGTGCACGGGACGACGATCGTCATCAACGCGATCACCGAGCGAAAAGGAGCCAGGGTCGGGCTGATCACGACGGAGGGGTTCCGCGACATCATCGAGATCGGCCGCGGCACCCGCCCCGACTTTTTCAACCTGGAATACCGCAAGCCCGAGCCCTTCGTGCCCCGCTACCTGCGGCGCGAAGTGAGGGAGCGCATCAACTACAAGGGGATCGAGACCACGCCGCTGGACCTTTCCGGCTTGCCGGCCATCCTCGACGATTTCCGGGCCGAAGGCGTTGAGGCCGTTGCCATCTCCTTCATCAATTCCTATGCTAACCCGGCCCACGAAGAGGCAACACTGGCCAGGGTAAAGGAGCTTTGGCCGGACGTCTCCGTGGTCGCCTCGCACCAGATCACGCGCGAGTGGCGCGAGTACGAGCGCACCAGCACCGCCGTGTTGTCGGCGTACGTGCAACCGGTCGCTCACCGCTATCTGGACCGCCTGACCAGCGCGCTCTACGATGCCGGCATGCGCTGCACGCCCTACATCATGCAGTCCAACTGCGGCGTGGATACCGTCCAGAGCGCGCGCCAAATCCCCATCACCATGGTCGAGTCGGGTCCCGCCAGCGGGATCTGGGGCGCTGCGGCGCTGGGCCGGCTGATCGGAGAGCCGGATGCCATTGCCATTGACATCGGCGGGACGACGGCCAAATGCGCGCTGATTACGGGCGGCGAGGTCAAGCTCAACACTGACTACCAGATCGGACGCAGTGAAATCTCGGCCGGCTACCCGGCGATGGTGCCGGTCGTTGACCTGGTGGAGATCGGCCAGGGCGGCGGGTCCATTGCCTGGGTGGACGAATTCCGGAGGCTCCACGTCGGCCCCCAGAGCGCTGGCGCGGTGCCTGGTCCGGTGTCCTACGGGATCGGCGGCACCGAGGCGACGACCACCGACGCCAACCTGGCGCTGGGTTGCATCAACCCCTACTATTTCTGCGGGGGCACGATTGAGGCCGACATGGACGGGGTGAATCGGGTTCTGGACAAGCTGGCCGTGACTCTCGGCAGCGATCGGCAGGAAGTGGCGCGCGGCATCGTCCGCATCGCCAACAACAACATGGTCAACGCCATCAAGCTGATATCGGTGAATCGCGGCCACGACCCGCGCGACTTTACGCTGATCGCCTTTGGCGGCGGCGGTGGTATGCACGCCTGCGCCCTGGCCGCGGAGTTGAACATCAAGAAGGTCGTGATCCCCAAGCAATCCAGTGTGTTCTCTGCCTGGGGCATGTTGCTCAGCGACCTGCGCCGCGATTACCTGCAGACCCGGATTGTGGAATTGTCCGCGCCGGGAGCGGCCGAGCAGATGGACAAAGGTCTGCGGCAACTCGAAGAAAAGGCACTCCAGGAGTGCGCCGCTGAGGACATAAACCCGGCAAGTGTGCGTTTCCTGCGCTACGGCCGCTGCCGCTACCAGAACCAGGAACACTCTGTAGAAATCGTCCTGCCCGACGGCCGCATTACCGATGAGCACGTCCAGGCTATCCGCCGGCGCTTCGACACAGACTATGAGCGCGAATACACCTACACGCTGGACGCTCCGGTGGAATTGGTCTCGTATCACCTGGTCGCTGTTGCCGAGGTAGACAAGCTGAAGCCGGAGAAACTCCCGAGGACAGGGCGCAAGCTCGAGGACGCGGTCAAAGAACAGCGGGAGGTGGACTACATCGAAGCCGGCATCCATCGGTCGGCGATCTACGATGGTGATGCCCTGGAACCGGGCATGAAGTTCGTCGGTCCCGCCATCATCGAAGAGTTCGGCGCCACGACGGTGATCCCGCCCGGCCTGCCGTGTCACGTGGATGACTATGGCAACTATCACATCCGCACCAATCTGGATATTGGGGATTAGAGATTGGATATTGGATATTGGATATTGGAGGGTGGTTGTCCAATACCCAATACCCAATATCCAATACCCAATACCCAGCTTCAGAAACTGAGGAGGTTTGGCCATGAATGACAAGTATGATCCGATTACG
>JBHHTZ010000730.1:0-2410 GCA_046753605.1 Anaerolineae bacterium | reverse complement strand
GCTTCCATGGCCGCCTTGGAGGTGCCGACCAGGATGTACTCCGGCAGAAACACGCGGGTGGAGCCGAGGCTGGAGATGTTCACAATCTTGCCCCCACCCCGAGGCTCCATGAGCCGGGCAGCGAACTGACTGGCGAAGAGGACGGCTCGGGCGTTGATGCTCATCGTCCACTCCCAGCCCTTCACCCGTTGCTTCATGGCCGGCCGGTTGTAGCCCGACGCGGCGTTGTTCACCAGAATATCGAGCCCGTCAAAGACCTCCTTCGTCTCCTCGAACATGGCCTCGATCTGATCGACCTCTCGCAGGTCGGCGCGTATAGCGTGGGCGCGCCGGCCCATGCCCTGGATGGCGGCAACCGTCTCGTCGGCAGCGCCGGCTTTGCGCACGTAGTTGATCACTATATCGGCGCCTCGTCGTGCCAGGTCCAGCGCGATGGCCTGGCCAATGCCGCGCGAACTGCCGGTGACAAGGGCGACTTTTCCCTCAAATGACATTAAACACGTACTCCTCTCATCTCGTTTTTTGTTTCACCCCCATTGTAACACCAGAGCCAAGATTTCGCAACGACGCACGGAAATCCGTGTGCCCGCGTCCCCCCGCGTCGCGCGTCATTGACAAACCTGGTATCCCGCAACTATAATCTGGTGGCTGAGAATACTCCCATGGCCCAACCCAACTACTTCTCTGTCTCTCAACTCAACCGCCACGTCCGCGCGCTGGTCGAGGGCGATCTTATGCTCCAAGACTGCTGGGTTGAGGGGGAAGTGTCCAACTACACGCGAGCCGCCTCCGGCCACGTCTACTTCACGCTGAAAGATGAATCAGCGCGTCTGGCGTGCGTCATGTGGCGCTCGAACTTCGAGTGGCAGACGTACGCGCCGGAGGATGGCCATGCCGTGCTCTGCCACGGGCACATCTCCGTCTACGAGGCCCAGGGGCGGTATCAACTCTACGTGGACGAGATTCAGCCGGCCGGCCGCGGTATTCTGCACCTGGAGTTTGAAGCACTCAAGAAGAAGCTGGCCGCTGAGGGCCTCTTCGACGACGAGCGGAAGCGCCCCGTGCCGGCCCACCCCCGGCGCATCGGGGTCGTGACATCGCCCCAGGCCGCTGCGCTCCGGGACATCTGCCACGTGTTGGCACGCCGCTACCCCCTGGCGGAGGTTGTGCTGGCTCCCACACTCGTCCAGGGTGAGCAGGCGCCCGCGCAGATTGTCGCAGCGCTGGGCGCGATCAACCAGGCCGGCGTGGACGTGGTGATCCTGGCGCGCGGCGGCGGATCGCTGGAGGAGTTGTGGGCCTTCAACGACGAGCAGGTCGCCCGCGCCGTCGCGGCATCGCAGACGCCGGTGGTGTGTGGTGTGGGGCACCAGACCGACTTCACCATCGCCGATTTCGTCGCCGACGTGCGCGCCCCCACGCCGTCAGCAGCGGCCGAACTCGTCGTGCCGGATAGGGCCGAACTGCGGCAGACGTTGCGAGGCCTGCGAGCACAGCTCGCTGCCGGCGTGGGCCGGCAACTGGCTGAGAAAGCACGCGCAGTCAAGCAGCAGCGCCAGACGCTGGCGCGCCATTCGCCCATGCGCGTGATCGGGGAGTATCGACAGCGGGTGGATGGATTGGCTCAGACTGGCCAGCGGGCCGTTCTCCATCGCCTGGCGTTGGCGCGCGAGCGGCTCAAAAGCTGCATCACGCAGATACACGCACTGAACCCCACGGCGACCCTGGCCCGAGGTTACGCGATTGTAAGCCGGCTGGACACCGGGCAGACTGTGACCAGCGTCCGCCACGTGCGGCCTGGCGATGCCCTCTCGGTGCAGGTCAGCGATGGCGCCTTCGAGAGCGTCGTCGGTCGTGGGGGGAAGCAGAAACCCCAGGCGGCCGCCGGCGCCTCGGACGAGACGCAGCAGTTGGGTCTGGAGCTCTGAACGACTGCTGAGATAGACGACACAAAGACGAGGCGACCCATGATCGATGAACTTTCTTTTGAAGAGGCCTTCGATGAGTTACAGAAGACCATAGCTCAACTTGAAGAGGAGGAGCTTCCTCTGGACAAGGCGCTCAGCCTGTTTGAGAGCGGGACGATTCTCGCACAGCGGTGTGAGGCATTGCTGGATGAAGCAGAACTCCGCGTCAAGCAACTGGTCCCCGCCGACGACGGGGATGGCTTCGACGCCGTACCGTTTGATGCGCTCTGACCGCCAGTTACCAGTGATCAGTTGCCAGTGATCAGTGATCAGAATCTGATGACTGATCACTGATCACTGGTTCCCTGTGAACCTGCATGAGCATTCGCAATATTCTCGACAATCAGACCCTGGCCGTCAGCTTTCTCGCGTGGACGGTCGCGCAGTTGTTCAAAGTCGTCCTGGACTCGATCAAGAGCCGCCGTATTGACGTCTCGAGTTGG
>JBHHTZ010000729.1:0-2411 GCA_046753605.1 Anaerolineae bacterium | reverse complement strand
GGATTCCTCACTCCGCTGGCGCTCCGTTCGGAATGACATGGGCTGGTGGGTCGTTACCGGTTTATATTCTCAAACCTCATCATTACTCCTGCTCGTCGGTTCGAGGAGCAGCTTCGCCGGATAGTTATCTAACAAGAATATCAGGAGGCCAACATGTGTGGACGGTTCACGCTTGCAGCATCCATCGAGGATATTGCCGCCGAGTTTGGCGTGGCGAACATCACAGTCGAACACGAGCCACGCTACAACGTCGCGCCAACACAGGATGTGCTGGTGCTGGTGCAAAACGGGGAGCGCCGGCTGGAGAAGTTCCGCTGGGGACTGGCGCCCCATTGGTCCAAGGGGCCGAGCGCGCGCTACAGCATGATCAATGCCCGCGCCGAGTCAGTCGCCGAGAAGCCCAGCTACCGCGTCCCCTTTGAAAAACGCCGCTGTCTGGTGCTGGCCGATGGCTTCTACGAATGGCAGAAGGTGGGGGACGCGAAAGTGCCCATGTACATTCGCCTGAAATCGGGGCGGGTCTTTGGGCTGGCCGGCCTGTGGGACCTGTGGGTGCCGGCTGAGGGGGGTGAGCCGCTCCGGAGCTGTACCATCATCACCACAACACCCAACAAGCTGCTCAAGCCGATTCACGACCGGATGCCGGTGATCCTGCCAGACGATGCGATCAATCTCTGGTTGACGCTTGATGGCCCGAAGAAGGAGGAGCTTCTATCGCTTCTTCAGCCATACCCAGAATCGGATCTGGAGGCATACTCCGTGTCGCGCTACGTCAACTCCCCGTCCAACGATTCGCCCAGGTGCATCCAGCCGGCGTGACGATCGAGGCACGAGAGGTGCCGGTCACTTCAGGCAAGTGACCGGCGCCTGGTCGATAGTTGATGAGGTAACCGCTAGGCGATCAGTCGTTGGAAAACCTGGCTTGATTTCGCCAGAACGTCGTCGTGCAGGCTCCGGCCGTGGCTGTCCATGGTCACAACAGCCGGGAAGTTCTCGACGCGAATCCTCCAGAAGGCCTCCGGCACACCGAACTCCATCTTGTATACGTCGAGCACTTCTACCACCGCATTGGCGATGAGAGAGGCTGCCCCGCCCACCGCTTGCAAGTAGACCGCGCCGAACTCCTGGCAGGCCTTCAGGGTATTCGGCCCCATGCCACCTTTGCCGATGACAGCTCTCAGGTTGAAGTGCTCGATGACTTCGGGCTGATACACTTCCTCGCGGATGCTGGTGGTCGGGCCGGCGGCCACAAAGCGCCAGACCCCGTTGTCCCGCGCGACAATCGGTCCGCAGTGATAGATCACCCCGCCGTTCAGATCGGCCTTGAGCTTTTCATACATCTCCTGCTCGGAGGCCGGCGCCTGATCAGTCCGAATGAAGTTCTCGATCATGTACTTGTGAGCCGCGTCGCGTGCCGTGAGCATGATCCCGGACAGGCTAACGGCGTCACCCGCATGAAGCGAGCGGATCTCATCTTCAGAGATGGGAATTGTCAGGTTAGTCAATTTGCACCTCCCCATCGCGGTAGGTCATTGTGCGGCGTCGATTAGCCCAGCACATGTAGGATACGGAGACAAAGTAGCAGGCCGGCAACCGATGCAGCACATCTAACTGAACATCCAGAACTGTGGTCTTGCCGCCCAGCCCCATGGGGCCAATGCCCAGTTGATTGGCTTCGTCGTAGATGCGCTCTTCCAGTTCCGCCAACTCAGGGTTCGGATTCCGCTGGCCTAGCGGCCTGAACAACTGCTCTTTGCTGTGAACGTATCCCGAACCCCGATCCCCGCCAACAGTCACTCCCAGAACGCCAGGCGCACACCCTTTGCCCTGGGCATTCTGCACGGCGTCCAACACGACTTTGCGCACGCCATCCAGGTCACGGCCGGCATGGAATTTGGCGTCGGGCAGCTTGTACTGGGCGCCCACGTTCTCGCAGCCCCCGCCCTTCAACAGCAGATTCACCTTGAGGTAGTCCTCCTCCCACTCGTGAAAGTGGATGGAAGGAAACTCATCCCCCAGGTTGTTGCCACTGTTCTTTCCGGTCAAACTGTCTACGGCGTTCGGACGCAGGTATGATTTCGCAGTCGCCGTAGCCACAGCGTCGCGGATTTGCTCGCGCAGCGCCAGGGTGGACCAGCCAGTCGGGTAGTACACATAGAAGATGGGGGTGCCGGTGTCCTGACAAATCGGTGTGCTCTGCTTTCGCGCCAACTCGACGTTTTCCAGGACGGTGTCGAGCACGGCCGTGGCCGGCGTATTCGGCTCCTCGCGACCTCTGGCCTCGCGGATGGTGTGTTCCGCATCGGGAGGGAGGTCGGTCGCGGCGCGACGCACAAGCTCAAGGAACTGCTCTGTCAAATCTTCCATAAGATCACGCCTCCTCTGGATGAACTCCTTCACTCAAGTGCTAC
>JBHHTZ010000728.1:0-2415 GCA_046753605.1 Anaerolineae bacterium | reverse complement strand
GCTATCGGCCACCTGCCATCGGCCATCGGCTATCTGCCATCGGCTATCTGCCAATCCTTCGAACTCCTCTGCGTCCAGCCAGTAGTCGGCTTTGGTGTTCCAGGCGTAGCCGGCATCGGTGGTGAGGACGAAGCTAGATTTGGCCCGAGGTGGTAAGTTTGGTTCCAGGACACGCCGCAACTGGCTGACCGCCACGCGCAGGTTACGGCCGGCGGCGTCCGGCGACAGATCGCGCCACAGCCAGTCGATCAACTGATCTTTGGTCAGGGCGCGTTTACGGTAGGTGATGAGGATTTTGAGGAGAGCCCTGTTTTTCTGCGTTTTCCAGGCAGCCTCGGAAATCGGCGTGTCGTCGCGATACACACGGAATGGACCTAGCGTGTGGATGCGCAGACTCATACGCCTCGCCCCCTTCCTTAGGACTGTCTTCGGGCATCCAGTGCTTCACGGCAGGCCACCGCAACGGTCACGGTCGGGCAGGCTCGCCGCGCACGGCATATACCAGAGGTGGGTTGCCAGATTCTACCCTGTCGTCAGGAATCGGTCAAGTGCCATTAAGCAGAATTGGGATTGAGGGTAGGGAAAAGCGTTCGTGCGTTGCAGTTTGGGCGTGGCGACGGTCGTGCCGGCTACAGTTGAGGCGGCATGCCTTCCACCGAGATGTCGTCGCAGTAGACACCGGAGAGAAGCCCAGCGGCGTCGCGATACTGCACGCTCACGTAGAACCCAATCCAGTTGATAGCCACCGTGACCGGAAACGTTCTTTGGGATACGAACGGTTCCCATGGCAAGGCAGCCAGTCCATCCTCTGTCGTACATCCGCCCCCATACGACCCCCGCGTCCGCATCTGCGTCACATCGCCGAAGGGGCTTGTTGCCTCGAAAGCTACGTCGATGTCGATCGTAGCACCCGCCGTGCCACCGACGCAGCAGGCACCGCCTTCGATGAGCACCGACCCGCTGACCGGGTGACCCGAGGAAGTGCGCCGGATCAGCGGCATGTAGTTGTGGTGATCGAGGGTCGGCGCGGTGGTTGCGGTGGCCGGCGGTGTTGGCGGGAGCGTGGCTGTGGCTGTGGCAACGCTGGTCGCAGTGGCGGTTGGTGTCAATGTGAGTGTGCTGGTTGGTGTCTGCGTCGGCTCGTACGGCTGTGAGTAGGCCGTCCAATCGAGACCGCCGTAGGGCAGGCGGATGAAAGGCAGGGCCAGCAGCATGCCCAGGAGCAGGCCGGCCAACAAGACTGATTCAACTCGATACCTCATCGCTACTCTCCTTTCCCCAAGAATCCTCAAGTGCGTCTTGCGTACTGCGTATTGAATCATCCATGAAACGTCAGCTACGCAGTACGCAGTACGCAATACCCAACCTCTAATTCACCATCACCAGCGGCAGCAAAACGTCCGGCCCGGACAACACCCAATCCAGCTCAAACATACGCGCCAGGTAAACGTACGCCTCATCTGACTGAACCTGCAAAGCCACCTCGCGATTGATCTTGTTGGCGGCCTCGCTGCCGTTGAGGGACCCCACATGCACATAGCCGGCCCCGTCGATCTGGGCAAGCACCATCTTGTTGTGAATCCCCAACCCGGTCAGGTTGCTCCGCTCGGCCCGCAGGTCCAGCCCTTCCTCCTCGGCCACCCGATTCACGTAGCGCACTGCCGCCGCGTTGCTGCGGGGGGAGGCCGGATCGTCGAAGTAGCCGTCCAGCATGATCCGCACGCGCGCCCCTCGCCGCGCCGCCGCGATGTAGGCTTCCAGACGAATGTTGGGGTCCGTGCCCGGCGAACCGGCAATCGGACCCCAGTACGGCGGCTCCTGCAACTGCTGGATGTACAGCGTGTCCCCCGCGCCGGCCCGGTTCAGCAGTCCGAGCAATGCGCCCCGCGTGTTCAGGCTGTTCTCGGGCGAACTGATGATCTCGAACTGGAACGCACCATGAACGGTCAGCGGATCCGGCCAGAAAACGCGGTAGATGTCGCCGCCGGACGTGTCTTCTGGCACGAACCAGTCGGGTATGGCGTAGTCCGGGTCGTCTAGCGGCCAGCGGAGAATGTCATGGTGTCGTGTGGGGTCCAGATCGGCGTCGAGAATCGCTTGCAGGCCGGCCACGACCTCCGGCGCATCGGTCATCAGGTAGACCCCGCGATGGCCGGCTGTCCCGTCGGTGAGATCGTCGCTGGGCATACCGCCTGGCCCTGGATTCTCAGACCCCACCATCGCCAGTTGGTGGTCGATGATGAACACCTTCAGGTGATGGCTCCGGTAGCGGTCGTAGATGCGCTCAGAAGGGCGATTCACCATCAGGTAAACCCTACCGCCGGCTTCTTCAATCTGACGGGCGGCCCACTTCCCTTCCCATGTAATGCCGCCGGCCGGCCCGTCCTCCAGCAGAAGTGTGACATCCACGCCGGC
>JBHHTZ010000727.1:0-2415 GCA_046753605.1 Anaerolineae bacterium | reverse complement strand
GCCAACCAGCCAACTATTGTCGGAGCAGAACATGATCCTCGTCACCGGATCCGCCGGCAAGACCGGCCAAGCCGTCATCCAGGCCCTTATCGCGAGAGAAGCAGCCGTCCGAGCATTGGTCCACCGCCCGGCGCAGGTCCAGACCGTCGAAGCGCTGGGAGCGCAGGAAGTCGCCGTCGGGGACATGCGAGTGCGGGTGACGATGGATCAGGCTGCGCGAGGCGTCCGGGCGATCTACCACATCTGCCCCAACATGAACCCCGATGAGGTCGCCATCGGTCAGATCGCCATCGCTTCAGCCCGGGCTGCCGGCGTCGAGCACTTCGTCTACCACTCCGTGCTCCATCCGCAGACCGAGGCCATGCCGCACCACTGGCAGAAGCTGCGGGTGGAGGAGATGTTGTTTGAGTCCGGCCTGCCCTACACCATCCTCCAGCCTGCAGCCTACATGCAGAACGTGCTGGCCTACTGGGACCAGATCCTGGAGCGACAGATTTACCCTGTGCCCTACTCCGTGAACACCCACCTGGGCATGGTCGATCTGGAGGATGTGGCGTTGGCGGCGGCCAATGTGCTGACCAACTCGGGTCACGAGGGGGCCACGTATGAGCTGGCCGGCGCCGATGTGCTCACTCAGATCGACCTCGCCAGAACGCTGAGCAAGCAACTGGGGCGTGTGATCCGCGCTGAGACGGTCCCGATCGACGTGTGGGCGCGACAGGCTCGAGCCTCAGGTCTCGGCGACTACCAGGTCGAAGCTCTGATCAAGATGTTTCGCTACTACGAGCGTTACGGCTTCTGGGGGAATCACAACACCCTGAGCTGGCTGCTGCGCCGGCCTCCAACCACCTTCGCCGCGTTCGTCCGGCGGACGGTGCAGGAGCGGTTGGGGAAGAAATAACCTGGCCGACGACTAGGCCACCAGCAACTCCGCCGCCGTATCACTCGTGTAATTCCGTAGCTTCGGATACCGCCACGCAACCCAGCCCGTCAACAACACGGTAGCCACGCCGCCGGTGAAGATGGCAAACGGAGCGCCCAGGGCCGCCGCGACCAGGCCGGCCTCCAACTCACCAAGCTGCGGTCCCCCCATGAAGAAGATCATGTTGACGCTGGTCATGCGCCCGCGCAGGCGATCGGGGGTCATGATCTGGCGGATTGTGCCGCGAATCACGGTGGAGACGGTGTCGCCGGCGCCCGTCAGGCCGAAAAGAAAGTAGGAGAGCGCGAACAGCGTGGAGACACCAAAAAGCGCAGTGGCCAAGCCATAGACGGCCACGCTCAGGAGCAGCACCACACCCTGGCGGTGGATGTCCTCGCGCAGGGACAGAATGGCGCCGGCGATGAAGGCCCCCACCGGCTGGGCCGTGGACAGCAAGCCGTACCCCTCGACACCCACGCCGAGCACGTCGCCGGCCACGATGGGGAGCATGGTGCGGGCCGAGGAGAAGAAGGTGGCAAAGAAGTCGAGCAGCATGGTGCTCCAGATGATGCGCGAGCCATAGGTGAAGCGCAGTCCCTCAATCATCGCCTTCCAGCCCAATCCGGTGTCCTCGGCCGCCGCGTGTCCGCGGTAGTGCATCAGCAGCAGGGCGATGAGGACGGCTACGAAGGATAGTGCATTGATCGCATACACCAGGCCAATGTCGAAGGCGCCGACCAGCACGCCGGCCAACGCCGGGCCAACAATGGTGCCGATCTGCCAGAGCAGCGTATTCAGGCTCACCGCGTTCGTCAGGTGTTCGAGGGGCACCAGGTTGGGAACGAGGGCTTGCCGCGCCGGGTTGTCGAAGGCGAAAGCGGCGGCCCCCGCGGCCGTCAGTAGGTAGATAGCGGGAATGCTCGCGTGGCCTGTCAGCGTGATGGCGGACAGGATGGCCGCAAAGAGGGCGGCGGCGCTCTGAGTCCAGATCAGCAACTGCCGGCGGTCCCGCGTGTCGGCCAGCATACCCCCCAAGAGGGCAAAAAGAATGATGGGCACAATGCGCACCAGCCCCAGCGCCCCCAACCCCAGGGCGCCGGCGTTCAGCCCAATCTCCCTCCCAAACAGCGACAGGGTATACGACTCACCGCGCAGGAGTTCGTAAACATGCCAGTTAATGGCAATGATCTGCATCTGGGAGCCAATGGTGGAGACCAGTTGCCCGAACCAGAGCAGCCGGAAATCGCGGTGTTGCAGGGCTACGAGGCGATGAGTTGATGCGTTGTTGTTGGCCATGCGCCCTCAAAACTAAAGACCGCGCCGAAAGAGACGCGGTCTGATCTTCCAAGATGGCATCCGAAAGGTGTTCGGTTCGTAGTAGTGGCTTATGAACCTTGAGAAAATAATCCGGTAATAACGCGTTGCTTCTCGGCCGGCGCCCGCACGGGCATGAAGTGCCCGTGCTACCCAGCAGCGCCCGATGAATCGGGCTA
>JBHHTZ010000726.1:0-2421 GCA_046753605.1 Anaerolineae bacterium | reverse complement strand
CTGCCCACCGCCAATCACCATCACATCGAAGCGTTCCATGTTGTTGTACTCCTCTCTGCTTCCCCATCCCCTGCTTGGGGATTACACAGAAGCCATTATATTTATGACCAGTGCACGTGTCAAGGCATTCGTTAGTCGGGGTGTAGTCCAGAACTGTCAGTAACTTTTGTAGTGGCGGGTAGTAAGGCCGTTTTGGCCCATCACGGGCCAGGCAGGGCGGTTAGTCGGGTCTGGGTTGCTCTTGCAGCTCTGCAGTCAGTTTCAACTCGCGGCCGGCATGCAACACCGTGAGAACCACTTCGTCGCCAACAGCGTGCTGCTGCAACAGACGCCACAACTCCGGCATCGACTCCACCGGCTGCCCATCCAGTGCTACAATCACGTCATCGATCCCTATGTTGGGCTCGATCGCCCGGATACTACCCGTACCTGCACGTAGCCCAATCTCATCGGCCGGCGAACCCGGATCAACCCGCGATACCACCAGGCCGCGATTGACCGGGAGCCCCAGTCGAGTAGCCTCGAAAGCCATCAGGGGCCGGCCAATCACGCCCAGGTAGGGCCGTGAGACATAACCGCGTACCAGCATCTCATGGATGATCCGCCTGGCAGTGTTGATAGGCACCGCGAAGCCAAGGCCGACCGAACCTCCAGAAGGCCCTGGCACAATGGCGGTCGTGATCCCTACCACCTGACCTGCGGAGTTAAATAGCGGGCCTCCAGAGTTCCCTGGATTGATGGCCGCATCCGTTTGTATCCCGCCGTAGATTTCAGCGCCGTAAGGGTCTTTGGTAGACAGAATCCGGTTGAGGGCGCTGATGTGGCCCACGCTCAGGCTGCGCTCCAGATCGAACGGATTTCCGATGACGACGGCCAGATCACCCACCTTCAACTTATCAGAATTGCCAAAATGGACGATGCTGGTTGGGTGGCCGGCAAGGTCAACCTGGAGCACCGCCAGGTCCGTGGCCAGGTCGCGGCCCACCAGTCGAGCATCCACCGTTGCACCATCCACCAGCCGCACGGAAATCCTGGTGGCGCCCTCAACGACGTGGTTGTTGGTAAGGATGTGACCTTCACCATCGAAAATCATGCCGGACCCCGTCCGCCCGACGGCGGCGATGCGCACGATGGCCGGCCCCGATTGTCGATAGATGCGGCTGACAACCGCCTCTTCGTTTACACGCCCCCATCTGAGAGCTCCCAGAGTCAGCAGGACGATGAGCACCAGGGCCAGGGCTGCAATCCCTGTGACCGTACGTCGCAGAGCGCGCTCCTCGTGGTGAGCTTCCAAATAGCCTTCATCGTGGATCAGATGCAGCAACTCACTATAGTGCGGTGCACATACCGGGCACATCTCTACATGTTTCCAGGTTGCTGGAAACGCTTCGCGTGCTTCAGCGTGGGAGAGGTCCTGCTCAGCCGCGTCCTCCATCTGACCTGCGCAGATCTCACATGGGATATCCTCGTCTGAGAAGGCCTGGATAGCGCGAACCAGGGCCAGGAAGGTTTCGGCACAGGTTGGACAGGCTCGAATGTGTTCCCAGAGGGCCGGCGATTCGTCTCTGAGTTGCTCAGGGCCGACCCCCTCAGCAACGCAAGCCTGTATTTCTTCGGCACACGTATCACACGATAGTTTGATATCGACGTGAACTTGCGGTTTCTCGTTCGCTCCCATGGTACTGGACACCTTTATATAAGAAGGAGCGATAGATGGGCCTTGATCTTACGACGCTGCGCTCACTGATCGAGTTTCTGGCATTATGAACGCTTCCATTCTCGCCCCCGCTTTTCGAGATGATACAAGCGGAGAGGGGTCCGGCTTTGCCCGGGCTCCACCCTCCATCTTCCATCCTCCGTCCACCATCCTCCCCCTACAGTCCTCCGAACAATAGCGGGTTGAGGACGGCGTTGTAGTACACCAGATACCCGCCGGCCACGATCAGTGCCAGCGCGCCGGCCCGTTCCACGTAGGGCAGCGCTGCCCGCAGCTTCTGAGCCACAGCGCCCTTGAACAGCGCCGTGCCCAGCGCAACGGCCATGAGCACCGTGCCCATGCCCAACCCGTAGCTCAGGAAGACCAGCGTCGCGCCCGCAAAACCCTGGGCGATGAGTGTGCTGCCGATGACGGCTAGAAAGATCGGGATCGTGCAGCTCAGCGACGCGATGGCGTATCCGACTCCGAATAGAAACACGGCCTTCGGGCTGCGCTCGCGCACGTCCCACTGCGGGGCCGTAGGATTGATATGCAGCGAACGGCCGGCCAGGAACCACATCCCCAGCCCGACCAGCACCACCCCCACTGCCAGGGCCGCCCAGGGGACCACCGTGACAAGCGCCCGTCCGCCGGCTGAAATCGCTGCCCCCACGATGGCAAACACGATCAGAAAGCCTGGCGTCACGATCAACCCCAGGCCAATG
>JBHHTZ010000725.1:0-2422 GCA_046753605.1 Anaerolineae bacterium | reverse complement strand
AATACCCAATACCCAATATCCAATACCCAATACCCAATATCCAATACCCAATACCTACTCCCCAATCTCCGATCTCCAATCTTCTTCCATGATCTGAACGAACAACTCTTCCAGCGAAAGCCGTCTGGGTGACAGCGAATACAGCCGGGCGCCGCCCTCGACCAGCCAGCCGGCAATGGCCGGCAACACCTCCTCGTCCCCGACGGTCAGGGTCAGCCGGGTGCCATCGGCCCAGGCGATGCGACCCCAGCGCTCCAGGCCGGCTCGCAGCTCTGGCGTCAAACCGCCGGCCCGCACCTCCACCTCCACCGCCCCGCCGGTCAGCTCATTCAGCGTACCAATGCGCACTACCCGCCCCTGCTTGATGATGGCCACCCGATCGCAGGTGATCTCCACCTCGCTGAGGAAGTGAGAGTTCAGGAACACCGTGACGCCGGCGCTGCGAAGCTCGCGGATGAGGTCCCGTACCTCGCGCCGGCCCAGCGGGTCCAGCCCGGATGTCGGTTCATCGAGAAACACCAACTCGGGCTCGTTGAGCAATGCCTGGGCCAGGCCGATGCGCTGCGACATGCCTTTGGAGAAGTCGGACAGGCGGGCGCCGGCGCGGTCGGCCAATCCTACGCGCTCTAGGAGCGCCGGAATGCGCGCCCGGCGGCGGTCGGGGGACATGCCGTAGAGTCGGCCGTGAACGTCCAGGAAATCGGCCGCGGTCAGCCAGGGGTGAAAACGGAAGTGCTCTGGCAGAAAGCCGACGCGCTCCATCACCGCCGGATCGCCCGGCGCGTGATCCAGGATGTGGGCCTGGCCGGCTGTGGGCCACACCAGGCCCAGCAACATCTTGACGGTCGTCGTCTTGCCGGCCCCGTTGGGCCCCAGGAAGCCGAACACCTCCCCCCGATCCACGGACAGGGTCAGGCTGTCGACGGCCAGAGTGTCGCCGTAAACCTTCCGCAGTTCCAGGGTCTGGATGATGGCCATACGCTAACGAAGCGAGTTCGCCACGAGCAGCAACTCTGTGGGGTCTGTGTTCTCCCCGCTAATGCTGTAAACGATGCCCTCTCGTTCCCACAGCACCATCCGGTGGCGCCGATAGGGTCGATTCTCGCGCTTCTCTTCCAGCAGCAGACCGGTGACACCGTCCACCTCTACCTCGTGAAAACTTCCCACGTTGGTCGGGAGTGGAATCACCAGAGTGCTCGTCCAGTCGATGCTCTGGGCCAGACGCCGGGCGTCCTCGCCGGGCATCCCCAGAAGCTGAAGCAGGGTCTCTCCGAGCACCGCGGGATCGACGCCGGCCGGCAGTGCGACTGTTGGGCTGGGCAGTTGGATGATGGAGAATCTCTCCTTGCCCACGCGGTATTCCTGCTCAACCATGGCCGGCACGTCAACGTCCACCGCGATATTGTCGATGGCCGGCAGAGCCACATCACTTGCGCCGGCGGCCGCGAGCAACGTCTGCATCACCACTCGATCTACTTCGTAGTGCATGGCCGGCCCGGTCGCAACCCCGAATCGGCTGAGAGTTGCTCCCTCGGGCAAGCCGGTCGGGACGCGCACGCCGAAGCCGGCCAGGGCGCTGGCCTCGGCGGCATCGGCAACCGGCTGCAAGTCGCCCGGTTCGCGCAGGAAAGTCGGCTCACCCAGCATGCCGGCATCGACCGAATCCTCCAGGCTCTGCAACCGCTCCACCTGAGCCGGATCGATGGGGATCACGGCGAACTTGCGGACGCGGAAAATGCCCAGGAACTGGGCCGCCGCGTGACGCGCAGGCGCGAAACTGAACAGGGCTACCACAACGGCCACAGCCACCAGACCAATGGCCGCCGGCCGCCACCGGCTCGTCAACAGGGTCTCCTTCATCATCTCGATTCTCTCCTTCAAAGTCTCCCGACTCGGAGTCACCACTGGCTGCGCCGTGGCATGGAAGCGCGCCAGCGCCGCTTTCGCATCAGGTATCTCGTGCGGCGCCGGGTCTAACACGGCGAGCCGCACGGCCACGCTTCTCTCCCGCTGCTGAATCGCTTCCAGCGTCTCCCGACACGTGCTACAGCGGGCCAGGTGATCTTCCAAAGTCGCTCGCTCGCGGCCTTCCAATACATCATCGGCGTACGCTTGCACCCGACCGATGTCACATTTCATAGCTCCCTCCATCCAGCCACCCAGCCATCTAGCCACCCAGCCATCTAGCCATCTAGCCACTCCTCCCCCTGCTCCAGACCCACAGCCTCGGCCCGATATGCCTGTTCAAACGCTGCCGTGGCCCGAGCCAGCAACGTGCCGACGGACCCGGGCACCACGTCCAGCACCTCGGCCAACTCGCGGTAGGTGAGGCCGGCGTGGCGCAGCAGCAGCAACCCGGCCTGGCGCGGTGGCAGGCCGGCCAACACCTGGCGCACCGTCTGTCGCTCGTCGTACCGCAAGG
>JBHHTZ010000724.1:0-2427 GCA_046753605.1 Anaerolineae bacterium | reverse complement strand
ATGTCCGGCAGCGCCAGCAACTGCTCGATCAAGTGTTGGGAGACCTCAGGTCGTAGTGCTTGCACCGCTTCACCCTCAGCTACTGTCCCGCTTCAACTTCCACGTCCTGGATATGAATCTCGACCTCTGGCCCACTCACGATCAGCTCGTAGGTGGCCGGCGTCAGGCCGGCGACGACGAAGTTCCCGAGCTCATCGACCGGCGTCGTTTCGCGGTGTTCGCCAGCCTGCCACACGCTAACCGCCAACTCTTGTGGATCATCCAGCCCTGTGACCAATCCGAGAATCACCTGACGGTCCGGCTGTTCGGCATCCGCCTGAACGTCCAGGACAACCTGGACACCGTCGGCCTGGTAGATGTACGGGCCGGCCTCCTCGCCGCGAATGCCGGCCGGCGCCGGTGCGAGAAGTGGCTGGCCCCCTTCGCGCCCCTCGCCGGCCTGGAGAAGGCGCGCTACCAACACCCTGACTCGTTCTTCGATCCGTTCCAGCCGACTGAACTCCAGGGCCGGCGCCAGCTCTCTCAGGTAGACCTCCAACTGCGCGACCTCCTGCGCACAGCGCGGGCATATCGCCAGGTGCCGGGTCACGGCGGCTGCCTGTTCCTGGGGCAACAGCGCAAGGTGATACTCACCCAGATCCTCCGGCGGGGGACACGCGACTCGGAACAGTCGGGCCGTCAGACGGTGCTGCACGCGGGCCAGATGGCCGGCCTGCTCACGGCAGTGCGGACACTGCTCGATATGCGCGGCCACTGACGAGTCAGCCTCGCCAGCCACGTAGGCCAACAACTGTGCGTTACTCAACGCCGGTGGGGAGATGCAAGTCATAGACTATCTGTCCTCCACACATTAAACGTCGAAGCTGCCCGTTTTCAAGCATCTTCTCCCAGCAATTCCTTTAGTTCGCGGTCGCGACGAAAACGGGCGATGACGTTCTGTTTGATGCGGTAGATTTCATCCACGTCGTCGAACGTGTCCTGGAACTCGGCGTAAAGCTCTCGGGGCTTGAGGGCCAAGAGGAATGAGCCGTGAACCACCAGCCGTTCCTTCTCGTCGTTCAGTCGCTCAGCGATGAGATGCCAGAACGCATCGCGCTGCGCCCGATCCAGGGCGCGGTCTTCGATGGGCGACCCCTTGCTCCCCCTCCCTCCAGCCAGCACGGCCCTCTCAACGCTCAAAGCGGCGCGCTCGGATGAGCGGGCTTCGTCAACGACGGCACTGTGTACGCACATCTGCAGGTAGCTCAGCAGGGATTTCAGATCTGGGAAGCGGTCAAACTTGTCGGGCGACACAGCAGACCACATCTTTTCGAAGGCGCGATTGACGAAGTACTGGGCCTCCTCGCCGCTGGAGGGGGAGGCTGGATGGCGCTCGATCCATCCGATCACGAGCGGGCGGTACTGTTCGTAAACGAGCTCCCAGGCACGCTCGTTGCGGTGCAGAATGGCGCGGCGGAACAGCTCGAAGCAGTAGCGGGGATCGTAGCTCTGGCGGCGGAAGAAGCGGTTCGTCTCCTGCGCGCATCGGTGGGCGATGCCGGCCAGGGTCAAGAGCTGTAGACTGGCCTTGTGGGACATACAGAAACCCCCTGCGTTTCCTGTCTGACGCGTGTGCTCGCCAATAGCTACGTACGACCCGACGGCTGGGCGTCCCTGGGGCGGGGACCCGCGTTCCGGCTTGCCGGCCACTGGAACGCGGCAGGTCGAGCCCGGACAGCGCGAGTTCACCCGATCGCGGAAGAGTGGAATGGGGGGAAGCCCTGATTCTGGGTGTTAGTATATCACAGAGCAATCACCCGGGTCAATATGTGTTCTCTTTGATCGCCGAAGGTCTCCTGACCGAGGCGAATCGGGGGTCAGGAGACCGCTTTGATCGCTGAAGGTCTCCTGACCGAGGCGAGACGGGCTCGGTCAGGAGACCGCTTTGATCGCTGAAGGTCTCCTGACCGAGGCGAGGAGGGCTCGGTCAGGAGACCTTCGCCCATCATGGGAAGGTTCAGGATTCACCAGCGAACCGCTCCTCCATGTCATTCCGAACCGAAGGTGAGGAATCCCTGAGACCGTGCTCGAATGTGTTGGGTCGCTGGAAAAGCAGTCAATTCCCTTCCGCACGGTTATCGACTCAGTTGCCAATGGACCTCGCCCTTTCGCGGACGGTTCCAGGGATTCCTCACCTTCGGTTCGGAATGACATATGCGCGGAGGCCGAGACGCCACGCTGAACCTGACATAGAATGGCGAACAGTATCATCAAATGCGAGTCGTATTGAGGCTAACCCACCACAAAATTCACCCGATACCGGCCGGCCCCAACCGCCCGCCAACTGGTGATGCGAAAGCTCTCGATCTCGCCCGTGTTGGTCACGTGAGTCCCAAAACACGCCCGGCGGTCGAATTCGCCGAGCCGAACGACGCGCACCGGATCGGC
>JBHHTZ010000723.1:0-2428 GCA_046753605.1 Anaerolineae bacterium | reverse complement strand
GTGATCGACATCGTGATTGCAGCGCTGGTGTTGGGCAGCACCTGCCCGTAGGCGAGTGATAGCGCAGCCCCCTGCTGCCGGCGGTTTATGGAGATCAAGAATTTATTCAGGGTACTTCGCTCACCCACGCCCGCCCAGAGTTCCGCAAACAACGCTCCACCCTTCGACAGCCCTTCGGTGACTGAAACCTAATCCGCGCAGGCGGATTTCGCAAGGGTTGCCGCGAATTCATTCGCCAGGCGCGAAGTGGCTGAACAGTTACCCCCGGATTTTCCATCGAAACCCTGGTTTCGAGCGCGAAGTCGCCTCTCAGCCTCTGGTTTCCTGACGTTTTCCTGACGCTGGCCTGTTATACTATTTCCCAGTAGTCAACATACAGCACGAATCTGTGCGGCTGTAGTTCGGTCGCCAGATTGGTTCGAGCGAGGAATAAGGCTTGCAGGGGTTTCGATACGCGGATGAATGAGAATGGCCGGCGAACGCGGGTAGACGAGCGACACATCATGTCGCTGTTGGTGCGCTTCTGGCTGGAGCCGCGCGAGACCGAGGGCGGGCCGTCTCCGCTGCGCGGGTACGTCCGGCACCTGCAGACGGGGGAAGAGCGCTACTTCTGTGATCCACACGCCATCGTTGATTACGTGCTCCGCCATCTGGAGGAGGAGCACGCCGGCGCTGTGGCCGGCGGCCCGGCGCCTTGAGCGATGGAGCTCCTCCAGCATCGTAACGTGAATCGTAATCTTGGTCGAGTAATATTGCAGGTATACTCAGTAATAGTAGCCCCAGATGTAACACGAACATAGAACAAAAACAAACGGGACACTACCTGCCCACAGGAGTTCTCGAAAAGGCAAACCCGTCGCGAGAGGGGGGCGCAAAGCCACAGGTCTGTGCTTGCAGATAGCTGAGCTGCCGAAGGACATCATGCTTCGGCAGCTTTTGTTTTGGCGAAGCACTCATAAGGAGAGGAAAATGCAGACAGGGTTGAAAGGAAAATCACGGGGTGCCGGCCCCAATCTACGAGACCAGGTGCGGACCCGGCGCAGTGGCGTACCAGATGGAGGTTTGAAGATGAAGGTAACCAAGTTGATGCTGATCGCGGCGGCTTTGCTGGCGCTGCTGATGGTGCCCATGAGCATGGGGGCGAGGCCGGCGGTGGCGGCGGTTTCGTACACGAGTTGCTTCCCGGGCTGCACGCCGGACGACGGCAAGTTTGCGGTGATCGCTTCCGGTTCGGGATACAGCACGCTGGCTAAGGAGCCTCTTTCTTTTTTCCTGACTACCACCCAACTGCAACTGGACTTCGGCATCTTCGACCCGGATATCAGCGGCCTTTGGGACTACTTCGGCCCCCAGCCGGGCAATGTTGTTTTCCAGCTTTACGCTGATCCATCAAGTAGCGCCAGTCCCCTATTCCTTGTCGCTGAGTGGCATAGCACAACCTTGGCGGCGTCTGACAATGCCTGGTTCGACATTTCTGTCAATCCTACCTCGTGCGGGCCCGGCGCGGTAGTATGCAACCTCAACGTATATACAGCAGCTTGGAACGGCAGCCAGTATGTCTTCCGTCTGGTAGCAGATCAAACAGATGCCAATGCCATCTCGCTGAACCCCTTCAAGGTGGGTGTTGTGAGCGGGGAGGGACTGGCGTTGGTGCCGAATGTGACGTTCGGGTTCATCGGCGCTGCGGCGAAGGAGGCGGACCTGGCTGCTCTCTACCCCAACTGGTCATCCGACCTGGCGAATTCGACGTATGATGGCGAGTGGACGTTCAACTTGAATGTCCCGGCTCCGCCGAGCGGTCCCCTGGATGAGGTGTCGCTATGGGACGGAGACCTGGATTATGGTGATGGCACGGTCCTCGACACCGATGACGTGGATACCGGTCATATTACGCCGGGCTTCAACACCTCACCGGACGCGGTGGATCAAGGGGCGAAGGATGAGGGAGCTCCGAAAGAGAACAACGATTTCCTGTTCAAGGGCTTGCCTGTGTTCCGCCGTGGTAATCCGGTCACGTACGAGTTGGTGGACCCGAACGGGGTACACTACGTGAATAGCAACCCATCGGGGAACCGGGAGTGGGAGCAGTTCCGGATTCGGACGAATACTTTTCCGCTGATTGGTTGCGACGACGATGGCCTTGCCGATACAAACCCGTTGGACGACGCCGACTTCTGTGTCACTTCACTGACGCCGGGGACATGGCAGTTGCATGTGATGGGGGTGGACCTATCGAACCTGAACGCCTTCCGCTTCTCGTACGCGGCCCTCGGCGGCTCCAGCCCGTCCCAGATTAACGGCTTTGTGTACGAGGATGCGAACCAGGACGGGGTGTTCGACACCACGGAAACGGGCCTTGCGGGCGTGCAGGTAACCCTGAGCGGGACTGACTCATTCACCAATTCGAAAAGTGATACTACGGTTACGG
>JBHHTZ010000722.1:0-2428 GCA_046753605.1 Anaerolineae bacterium | reverse complement strand
CGTTGGGCGGCTGATGATACAGTCCGCGAAGAGGGACAATGCGGAAACCTTTATGTGTACTCTAAAGCATCGTTCCTGACAGTTTCGGGTTATAACCAGAAATAGTGCCAGATGACCCCTACCTCGGTGATTCCGGGGATTTCGACGACTGCTTGCTCAAATGCGGGTTACCAGTTGCGACGTCGGGATGATGCTCACGCACGATATCGACGTAGGCTCTCACGAGCCGCTCGGACATGGAGAGTATGGCGGCTATCTCGGCTGGTGCGAAACCACGCTCGAGTAGCTTGAGAACATTCTTGTAAGCTTGGACGTATCTTTGCACGCTTTTTAGAGAGTGCGGCGGCGAGAGGAGACGACAGATTTCAGGTTCAAGATGACCCTGTTCGAACAACCGGATGGTCTCTACCTTGTGCGTTATGGTGAGGCCGGCGTCCTGCACTGAGCCCCGATAGGGCGGCGTACGCTTGGTCGCTTTGCGTATCGCTTGGAGATCATCACTGACTTGGGGTGTACAGACCAGGGCGACGGCAGCCAGGTCAGATTGTGCCAGCACACCACCTTGAGCGAAGGCTTGGTCCAACATGCGCGCAAAGCGCTGCCGACGGATTTCGTGTGCGCGTGTCCCGTGCGCCAGGGCGCGGAGGTCGTCGTCCGTGATCAGGTCCAGTACGACCGGCACTTGTGGGATCTCTTTCATCGTCTGACGCACGTGCTTTTGGCCATCATTGGCGACAGCCATCCAGAGGAGTTGCCCGGGCTTGAGCAGCGATGCCGGTCTGACGAACTGTTCAATGGTCTCCAGGATGCGTTCCACCATCGCCTGTGCGAATAGGAGCTTGTCCTGGAAGCCAAATTCGGACGCGAACAACTGTACCAGGACATTGTATAGCGTCTTGTCGCGCAAGGGCGAGAAAACTCGGCTGCGATGGGGTTTCCGGCTCATAGCACCCCCTTTTTTGCCCCTGCTGGGAGCGCGAGAGGGGTTTCTGGGACCGGAAGAGGGTCAACTTGCAGGACAGAGCGCTTAAGACGTTCCAGCGGGCGAGCATGCTCGGGCGTATTGAGCTCAGCATAGAGGGCTTGATACTGGGCGATAAGGTTCTCCGAGAGCCCTATCACACTCTGCATTTGACCCCGGCTCAGGCCGCGGTCGTGCAGGATCATGACGAGTGCGAAATGGCGCAGATAGCGGGTCATGCTGTCGATCCCGTGGTTGCCCAGTGCCTGCGAAATGCGGGAGAAGCTCAGGTCTTGCACATACTTGCGGATGATCGGGATCTTGTGAGACACGCCGGGGCCGATGTCGCGGATTTCACCGCGCGACGGGAGACGTAAGTCTTGCTCCCGGTAATATGCAAAAATGCGCTTGACCGACCGGAGGCTGAGGCCCAACAGACAGGCCAGGTCTTCTTGGCTGAGCGCACCACCCTGCAGCAAGGCTTCATGGACGAGGCGATGAACACGCAGGCGACGCAGTGCCTCCGAGCCCGACTGAGCCCAAACCCGGAGATCTGCCTCGGCGAAGAGCGTGAGATGAACACTGACCTTTTGACATTGCACCAGTGGTTTGCCAGGCGGTTCGTCAACGGCGATGGCCTGGTACGCGATCTGCCCATAACTGCGCGCCTCCCCACTGAACTGGTCGATGAAATCCTGGAGCCGACGTGCCAGGACGAGAGCCTCCACCGGCGAGAGACTGTAGCCTTGTTGCAGCTCGGACTGGATCGCGTGAAGTGTGGACTTGTCAGTGAGCCGTTGGAACTGAGTTGAGTTTGCCATTGCTGACCTCCTGGGCATCCATATGGCTATTATGCCTGTCAGGGGTCATCTGGCCCAAATGAAAGTTGTGGATTGGCTGAGTAAAAGAGGTGGCGTATCCTACGGGTGCCAAAACCCAATTCCGGTGGATGCCGGAGCGAGGATACGCCGAGATGGAGCTTATCACGAATGATGTCGCAGGAACAGAGCCCGAGATCGCCCGAAGCTTGGACGAGCTGGCTCGTGAAGGTGCGCGACGAATGATTGTTGCAGCGCTGGAACTGGAAGCAGACGAATACGTCTCGAAATTGCGGCAGCTGCGCGACGGAGATGGTCTCGCGCTGGTGGTGCGCAATGGTCACGCCCAGGAGCGCACGGTGACGCTTGGGGCAGGGCCGGTGAAGGTGCGTGCACCGCGTGTTAATGACCGGCGGGACGCACATCGCTTTAGCAGCAGGATTTTGCCGCCCTATATGCGACGCTCGCCTCGGCTGGAAGAGGCGCTGCCAGTACTGTATCTGCGCGGGCTTTCGACCGGCGACTTTGCAGAAGCCTTGCCGGTGCTGCTGGGACCGGATGCGGCCGGCCTGTCGCCGACGACAATTACGCGCTTGACGAAAGTGTGGCAGGACGAATACGAAGCCTGGCGCAAGCGCTCGCTGGCGGG
>JBHHTZ010000721.1:0-2435 GCA_046753605.1 Anaerolineae bacterium | reverse complement strand
GTCTGGGAAGTCGCCCCACCTGGACGCAGGAGTTTCAGTATCCACCTGGCCTTGAGGTGTTGCCCCATGCCCTGGATTGACCAAGTTCCCATCCCCGAAGCCACCGGCCTGCTGAAGAAGCTGTTCGATCAGGCTATCGAGCGGGCCGGCCGCGTCTGGCACATCGTACACATCATGAGCCTGAACCCGCGCGTGCTGCGGGCGAGCATGGGCTTCTACACGGCCATCATGCATGGCAAATCGCCTCTCAGTCGAGTGCAGCGCGAACTGCTGGCCACTGTAGTTGCGACCGAGCTGGGATGTCACTACTGAACGCAGGCCCATGCGCATGACCTCCGTGAAGAGGTCGGAAAAGCCATGGCAGACCCGACGCAAGCTGATGCCTTCGTGCATGCTGTCGCTCGGGATTGGCGAAGCGCTCCCCTAAGTCCGGTTGACCGCGCGCTGTGCGAATTCGCCGCCCGGCTCTCGCATCATCAGCACCAGATGTCGCCGGCTGACCTGGCCGCTCTCCGCTCCCACGGGCTGGACGACCGTGCGATCCACGACGCCGTCCAGGTGATCGGCTACTTCAACTATATCACCCGCGTGGCAGACGCTTTGGGCGTGGAGCCGGAGGACTTCATCCAGCCGTGGGGTGAGCCGGCAGACTGAGGCGGTGGACAAGGTGAAACTGATCATCCAGATTCCCTGTTACAACGAGACTGCCACCCTGCCGGCGGTCCTGTCCGATCTGCCAGCGCACATTCCAGGCCTCGATACTATCCAGACGCTGGTCATCGACGACGGATCAACGGACGACACGGCTGAGCTGGCCGCTGCGCTCGGCGTGGACCATCTGGTTCGACACCGGGGTAACAAGGGGCTGGCGATTGCGTTTCAGACGGGCATCGATGCCTGCCTGCGGTTGGGCGCTGACATCATCGTCAACACCGATGGGGATCACCAGTATCCGGGCGCTGCCATTCCCCGGCTCATCGCACCAATCCTGGCCGGCCAGGCCGACATTGTCATCGGAGATCGCCAGGTGGGCCACATCGACCATTTCTCTGGCCGGAAGAAGGTTTTGCAGAAGCTGGGGAGTTGGGCCGTTCGAGTGGCGTCGGACACCGATGTGCCGGATGCTCCCAGCGGTTTCCGGGCCTACTCGCGGGAAGCAGCCCTGCGCCTGTACGTGACCAGCGAGTTTTCGTACACGGTCGAGAACCTGATTCAGGCCGGCAGGCGTCGGATGACCGTTGCCCACATCCCCATCGAAACCAACCCGGTGACACGTCCGCCGCGCCTTCACAAAGGCAACTGGAACTTCGTCAAGCAGCAGGCCGGCACCATCGCCCGCACATTCACGTACTACGAGCCGCTGCGGACTTTTTCGTACCTGGCCGCGCCCTTCTTCCTGATCGGGTTGGCGCTGTTGGTCCGGTTCTTCTACGTGTACCTGCGCGGCAACGCCTATCAACGGCTGCTCCAGTCCGTGACCATCGGTGCATCCCTACTGGTCATCGGGTTTCTGATCTTTGTGGTCGGTTTGCTGGCCGATGCTGTGGCAAACCACCGCCGGCTGACCGAGGAAGTGCTCTACCGCGTTCGCGACATGGAGGACGCCGAACAAGTCGACGACCTGGTGCAGCGCGTGGAGGTGCTGGAACAAGAGCTGGCGGCGATGCGTGACGGCAAGAGCACGCGGTCGCTGTGAAACACGAAAATGCTAGATGGCTGGATGGCTGGGCGCTACGACGCGAGCCATCCAGCCATCCAGCCAACTATTCCCGGAGCAACTCTGGTTCAACACAGACCTGATGCCTGGGGTCGGCGGTAGCTGTTACTGCGCGCTGAGGACGACCGACAACTCCTTCACCGGCTGGCCGGCCTCGTTGAAGTAAGCTTCGATCACTCCAGGGGTCCGCTGGTTGGGCGCCGAATAGTAGATCTGCACGCTGAAGCCACGCGAGCGGTCACTGGGTTCGGTGAAGGAGACCACTTGCTCGCCCAAGAGCGTGCCGTCGGTGTCCTTGATTTGGATTCTCACGATCTGTGCGCCGGGGCCGGCTCGCCCTTCCACAATGATCGGGTTGGGGAGAACACTGCCCTCGTCCGGGAACGTGAACTCGACCCACGCGTCGGCTGCCGGCACCGGGATAAGCGTAGGAGGTAGGGCAGTTGACTTCGCTGCCGTTTGAGTCCCAGCGCAGGCAACAAGGCCGGCGGTTGCAGTCAGCGACAGTAGCACGATGAGACAACACACGATTCGTTGCATTTTGATCCTCGTCTGGAATGGGTAACTTCGATCTGACGTGAGCAACGGGATCACCTCTGGCACGCACGCCTTTTGTGTTGTGACAACCTGACCAGTCGCCATCCGCGGGATTATCCCGTGCCAGGTGAAATTATACACGCATCCGACTTACTTGTCAGGTCCCTTCGTTGTTTGAACC
>JBHHTZ010000720.1:0-2435 GCA_046753605.1 Anaerolineae bacterium | reverse complement strand
GCCGGGAGATCGCCGGCCTGGATACGGCGATAGATGGTTATGGGGCTGACCTGGAGGATCTCGGCGACCTCGTCTACGGTCAGGAGTTTTTCAGGCGTTTTGGCCATGTGCGCTCCTCTCTTGTCTCGTCCGTGCGTTCACTTTAACAGGCCCAGAACGCGCTCATTTGGGCATCGCATGAGCACGTTAAACGCACTCATGCGCACGTTTACAGCTTTCGCCATCGGGCCGATCGCCCTGTCCCCAGACATTCAACCCTTCACTTCGACAGGCTTGTATAATGAACGTGACTGAAAGTGCACCTTACCAACACGAATAGCAGTTGACACCGGACGATCCTGAGGGTATCCTGTTCCCTGGGAGGGTAGGAGTTGACTATCGACAGGTTGAGGCGCGTAGCGGCCTCTAGACTGAGAATGTTATCCCTTCGGCAAGCTCAGGGCAGGCTCTCTCGCCCAGGTCAAGACCCTATTGGGGACATTGGGGTACGCCGGGACGTAGGGTGTGGCCCCTTATCAAGGGCAAGCGTGGGACGATGCCTTCTGGGGACCGGGCACAACGCAACTCCGAGGCCTCCCGGTGATGTATTGGGCAACGCACAACAAGGAGGTAAGAAGATGCGTACCATCGGGATTGATCTGGCCATCACCGGCCGCCACCAGGCCGTGGTGGTGGATGAGCAAGGCAACACCATCGGGCGTCCCTTTCGCTTTGACACCGAGCCGGCGCAGTTGGACAAGCTGCTGGACTATGCCCGCGCCGGCGTGGATGAGAAGACGCCGGCGCAGGGGATCATGGAACCCACCGGCCTGAGCTGGCATCCCGTGGCTTGCTACCTGGTCCAGCGGGATGTGACCGTCTACCTGGTCAACACCCAGCGCATCGCCGATCTGCGCAAGTACTACAGCAAGCACGCCAAGAGCGACCGCATCAGTGCCCGCGTGCTGGCCCGTCTGCCGTGGGCCGATCCGGATGCCCTGCATCCCCTGCACCTGGCCGGCGCCGATCATCCCTTCGACAGGCTCAGGACACCGCTCAGCGGCCAGCGCTGGTGTAAGCAGCAGGAAGAACTGGCCGAACTGATGACGGCGGTCAAGAATCGGGTGCAGGCTGCGGAACGGGGGTTTTGGCCCGGCCTGGAGGAGGTCGTCGATGACCTCTGGGCTCCGTGGATGCGCCGCTGGCGTGAAGCGTGGTATGACCCCTGGCAACTCCAGGACGCCGAGATTACCCAACTGACCGACTTCCTGGTCGAAGCCGGCGCCGATCCCGAGCAAGCCGAGAAACTGGCTTCCGGGCTACAAGCCGTGGCCCGCCGCGCCGTGGCGTTGTTCGGCACGCCCCACGGCGGGTGCTCACCGTACGTCGACTACACGACCTTGCAGGACCAGGTCTTGCGGGAACTACGGCTGCTGGCCTGCTATGAGGACGAACACCAGGCGGTTCAGCAGAAAGTCCGGACGCTCTACCGTCAGGTGCACCCGACCCGCCATCTGGAAACCATCTACGGCGTGGGCCAGGATGGTGCGGCGGTCTACGTCTTCCCTTCGACAAGCTCAGGACGTCGCTTCATCGGCGACGTAACACGCTTCGCCTTGCAGAAGGAGTTTCGCGGCTGGAGTGGCATGGTGCCCGAAAGTGATCAGAGTGGGGAGATGGAAAAGAAAGGACTCCGTATCACCAAAGCCGGCCCCAATCTGGTCAAGCACTACGCCTACATGAACGCCGAAGTGGCTCGGCAGTGGGACCCCCAGATTGCCGCCATCTACTACACTCAGATGGTGCACCACGGGAAGCACCACACGCAAGCTGTCTGTTGTTGTGCGACCCATCTGCTGGATCGGGTGCGGGCGGTGCTGCGCGATGGCCGGCCCTACGAACTGCGCGACGTGGATGGCACGCCGGTCACCTGGGATCAAGCCCGCGACATCATCGCCGAGCGTTACCACGTCCCGAAGGAAGTGCGGCAGCGCAACAGCGCGCGGGCTCGTAAGCGGCGACGCGACAAGCGGGCAGAGAAAAAGCGAAAGAGGAGAAGCCGCCCAGCCAGGTAAGAGGCTGACGTCGGTGCGTCACCTCACTCAGGGCTGACTTCCCCTCGGCTCTGTGTACTATGATTGTACAACCAACAGAGCCCTTTGTCAATTCACCGTGGGAGGCCGGCCTGTCCCGCCCTGCCTTGACTCCACCGTATTCGGGTCTTGCTATTCGTGTTGGTAAAGTGCTATTCAAGCCTGTTACTCGGACTTGACACGATTTAGGACATCTCAGGACGTCGCTCAGGACGGTGCTTCACAGGCTCAGGAGGGGCCCCTTCGACAAGCCCCTCGATGGACTCGGGAGGGACCTCAGGACGTCGCTCAGGACAGGACCTTGACAGTACTGTAAGTAGCAAGACAAAATTTTAAGGTACTTTAAGAGAACAGAAGAGTGGA
>JBHHTZ010000719.1:0-2437 GCA_046753605.1 Anaerolineae bacterium | reverse complement strand
TCATTGCCGAGCTGCCACCGCAGATGGGGCTTTATGCGGCCATCGTGGGCGCTATCGTGGCGGCGCTGTGGGGATCTTCTAATCAGGCACATACTGGGCCGGCCAATGCTATTTCGCTCCTCGTGTTGTCCGTCTTGCTGACAAGCGCCACCCCTGGTACGCCGGCCTTCGTGGTGGCAGCCGGAATGGTGGCCGTAATGGCGGGCGTTTTCCAACTGGCCATGGGGTTAGCTCGATTGGGCACGGTGGCCGATTTCGTTTCCCATTCCGTTGTGGTGGGCTTCACAGGTGGTGCAGCGGTCCTGATCGCTGCCAAGCAGTTGCGTCCCCTGCTTGGGCTGGACTTCACAAGCCGCAGCCTGATGCAAACCACCCAGGCTGTTGTCACTCATCTTTCAGAGACACACGGCCCCACCCTGGCCCTCGGCGTGGGCACAATCCTGGTGATTGTGCTCCTGCGCTGGCTTGACCCCAGACTACCCGGTGCCCTGCTCGGCATGGTCCTTGCTTCTGCGATCGTGTACATCCTGGGGCTGGACAAAGGTGGGGTGGCAGTTATCGGCCAACTACCTCGCAGCCTGCCTCCTCTGGCACAACTCCCGCTGTTCAACCTGGACCTCATTGCTGAGTTGTCAACAGGTGCGCTGGCGGTCGGAGCCATCGGGTTGGTTGAAACCATGGCGATATCGCGCTCAATTGCGGCCCAGACAGGCCAACGGTTGGACAGCAACCAGGAGTTTGTCGGGCAGGGGCTGGCCAACATCGCCGCCGGCTTCCTCTCGGGGTATCCGTGTGCGGCCTCGTTCTCTCGGTCAGCGGTGAACCACGAAAGCGGTGCCCGGACTCCCATAGCCGCGGTGTTCTCCAGCCTATTCGTGCTGCTTGCCATGTTCATACTGACACCGTTGGCAGCGTATTTGCCCCGCACGGCACTGGCCGGCGTGCTCATTGTCACCGCCTATGGCATGATCGATCGCGCGGAGATAGCGCGCATCTGGCGGGGCACTCCTGGTGACGCAGCCATCATGCTCGTCACGTTCCTGGGAACACTATTCTTGCACATTGAATTTGCTGTCCTGCTCGGTATCCTGCTATCACTGGTGCTCTATGTCCTGCAGACCAGCGTGCCGGGTGTCCATTCTGTACTGCCCGACGACGACTTCAGGTATCTCATCCAGCGGCCCGAAAAGCCGGAATGCCCACAGTTGGGCATTCTGGATGTGCACGGCGACCTGTACTTCGGCGCTGTAAACCACGTGGAGCAAGCTATCCACGAGCACATGACGAGCCATCCAGAGCAACGCTTCTTGCTGTTGCGAATGCACAGCGTAAACGTGTGCGACTTCAGCGGCATTCACATGTTGGAAGGCGTCATGCACTCCTGCCGGGAGCGGGCCGGCGACATGTTCCTGATGAGAGTCCGCGAACCCGTTCTCCGCGTGATGGAATCCACCGGTTTCTACGACTATCTGGGTGCGGAGCACTTCCTTTCAGAGGAGGCCGCGGTCACGCATCTGTTCTACAAGGTGCTTGATCCAGCTATTTGCATATACGAATGTGATGTCCGCGCTTTCAAAGAGTGTCAAAACTTGCCGAAGCGGACCTACCCAGTTGGCATGATTCCGCTCCACACCGATCTTCCCGCTCACCCACTGACCTCCATGTCGGCTCAGGCATTGTGGCAACAGATACATGGCACGACACCTCCGCTGGTGATCGATGTGCGAGAACCTCGCGAATTCAAACGCGGCCACATTATCGAGGCCCGATTGATACCGCTTCCCACACTGCTGTCAGACACCTCAGAACTGCCCGACGGCCGGCCGGTGGTCCTTGTGTGTCGAAGTGGCCGGCGCAGCAGCCGGGCAGCCTCGGCGCTCAACGATCGAGGGTACGACAACGTGGTCATCCTGCGGGGTGGTATGCTGGCGTGGGAGGCCGCCGGCCTGTTGGAGGCAATCGAGTAGATGAACAAACATCCCCCACGCAATCTAGGCCTCGATCTGGTCAGGGCGACCGAGGCGGCAGCCCTAAGCGCCGGCCGCTGGATGGGCCTGGGCGAGCCAGACATGGCCGATCAGGCCGCCACGGAATCCATGAGCATGGTCCTGAACACGCTGGACATGGACGGCCACATTGTCCTCGGCGAAGAGGCGAGACTTGGCTTGCCCTCCCTTCTGGCCGCCGGCGAGCGAGTGGGCACCGGCAACGGACCACCGATGGACGTGATTGTTGACCCGATCGATGGCCGAAGGCTACTGGCCCAGGGTCGTTCGGGAGCCATTTCGGCAGCCGCCATCGCCCCGCGTGGTTCCATGTGGGCGCCCTCGGCAGCCGCCTACATGGAAAAGATCGCGGTGGACCGCGAAGCTGCCAGCGCCCTGGTACCGGAGTGCCTGGACGCTCCGGCCGCCTGGGTCCTGGCCCTGGTGGCGCG
>JBHHTZ010000718.1:0-2438 GCA_046753605.1 Anaerolineae bacterium | reverse complement strand
CGAAGTTCTTCTGTTGGCCGGGTTCCAGTAGATGGAGTGCTTCTTGCCCTCGCTCAACAGTTCGCAACCGTGTCGCCTGACACATCTCAGCAAGGCGCGCCGCTTCATTACACAGTCACCATCATCTCTTCTCGGATGACGTTCTTACCCTCGGTTTCACGACGCGCCAACTCCCGGTTGGCCTCGATGATAAGCTGCACGGCCTCTTTCAGGTTCTCACGTGCTTCTTCCAGGGTTCGGCCCTGGGTGTTGGCGCCCGGCAGCTCTTCCACGTATCCTATCCACCAGTCTCCAACCTGCTCATAAACTGCGGTGAACTTCTCCACTTTTCCCTTTACCTTCCCTTGTTCTCCGATAGATCAACCATTTGGGGGGCACCATCCAACCAGGCTCTTCTGGTTGCCAGAAATCATACTCCGAGGGAACACGAGTGGCAAGTCGTCTCGCCTATCGTTCAAGGTATATACGAAAACGGCCTGATCGGTCTATCCGCCGCTCCTGCGGACAGGAGTTTCTAACCTCAAACTCCGGCCCGGAGCCTTGAGCCCAGAAAGGCCAGCCGCTGGGTGGTCCGTTGGCTAACTTCGGGACAGGCCGTGGCTCTCCTTCACCGTCCACGTCTCCGGATCAATGACCACGCCGTAGTCCCGCCGCGCCGCCTCCAGGCTCACCTTGCCATCCCGCACATCCCGCAACACCAGGGACGGGTCCCGCTCCGTCGGGTCGCCATAGCCGCCGGCCCCGGGCAGGCGCAGGCTGACCACATCGCCCTTGTTAAGATGGTCCAACCCCTTGGACTTGAGAGGCTGCTCGTTCGGTGTGTCGGGATTGAGGATAAATTTGCCGGTGGCCCCGTCTTTGCCGCCGAACAGGCCGAAGGGGGCAAAGCGCTGCCGGTCCCCGTAGCGGGCGAAGGACACGTCGTCAATCAGCATGCGGATGTCGCGGCGGAGGCCCAACGCGCCGCGAGAAAAGCCGGCCCCGCCCGAGTCGGGAATCAACTCGTAGCGGTCGATGCGCACGGGATACTCCAGCTCCACCGCCTCCACGGGGGTATTCTTGAAGCGCGCCAGGTGGGAGTCCTGGCCATCCCGCCCGTCCTTGGTGGGGCGCGCGCCGGCCCCGCCGCCCTGGATGTCGATGTACACGAACCGCTTGCCCGTCTTCGGGTGGTAGCCGCTGAACCCGCAATTGGTGATCTGGGCATGGCTGCCGGCCATCACCCGGTCGGGCGCAGCCTGGGCCAGCGCCTTGAGCATGGCCTCGGTGATCTTCTGCGAGGTGTTGGTGCGCGCCCCGACGGCCGCCGGCGGCAACGGGTTGACGATGAGCCCCGGTTCGGTGTAGATGTCGAACGGGCGGTAGCAGCCCGAGTTTGGCGGCACGTGGGGATCGATCACGGCGATGAGGGCGTAGTACACGGCCGCATGGACCGTGGCCACGGGGCAGTTGATGTTACCGCGAACCTGCTTCGAGGTCCCATCGAAATCGACCATCGCCTCATCGCCCTGGATACGGATGTTGACCTGCAGGTGAATCGGCTCATCGCTGAATCCATCGTCGTCCACCCAGTCGTCGCCGCTGTAATCACCATCGGGAAAGGCCTTCAGGCCTGCGCGGATGCGGCGTTCGGAATAGTCCAGCAGCATGTCCAGCGAGCCCTGCACGACATCCGGGCCGTACTTGGCATACATCTCCCGCACCCGCCGCGCCCCCACGAAGTCTGCCGAGGCCTGGGCGCGGATGTCGCCCAGCGTTTTGTCGGGGACGCGGATGTTGTTCTCCAGGATGCCGAAGAGTTCGGGGTCTTCCTCGCCCCGCTTGTAAAGCTTGACGAAGGGGAAGCGCAGCCCCTCCAGGTAGATCTCGGTGAGGCCGCCGGCGGTTCCCCCCGGCGCTGCCCCACCCATGTCCGAGTGGTGGGCGATGCTGCCCACAAAGCCGACTACCTCCCCCTTGAAGAAAACGGGAGCAAAGGTGATCAGGTCCATCACGTGTTGCCCACCCCGGTACGGATCATTGAACACAATGACATCGCCTTCCTCGAAGTCTTCGAGCCGATAGTGCTGCACCAGGGAACGCATGGGTATCTCGAAGCCGGTGAGGAGCATCGGCGCGTGGTGCGCCTGGGCCACGGTGTTCCCGTGTCGGTCGAAGACGGCACAGGAAATGTCTTCGATCTCCTTGATGATGGTGGAGCGCGAAGTCCGCACCAGGGTGCGGCCCATCTCATCCGCCACCTGCTCCATGGCGTAGCGAATCACCTGCATGGTGACGGGGTCTGGTTTGTAGGTCATGGTTTGTTACTCCTTGACTGTGAGATTAGAGCCACGTATACTTCAAATGAGTATTGCGTATTGCGTACTGCGTATTGCGTAACGAGGTGACGTATGTCGAGAACGATCGAGATCAAAGAAGCAAAGGCCCGGTACGCCCTG
>JBHHTZ010000717.1:0-2439 GCA_046753605.1 Anaerolineae bacterium | reverse complement strand
ACTGCCCTTTACCCACAAATGGTACTACGCAAGTCGTGATTGGTGCTGATGTCATTGTTCGATGCTGTCTCTGAGTTGGTAAGCCGTACACATGGTGGTGAGTGTGGCGTAGCCGTGCCACATGAGCTGGTGGCCAGGTGGCGGGTCGTTGTTGCGGTTGAGGTAGCCGCCAAGGATCGCCACTTCACGCGCCGCCGCACCGAGTTGGGTCGGCCGCTCGCGTCCACGAGACTGGGCGTAGTCCCCAATGACCCGAAGCTCGATGTCAGAGAACAGGATCTCTGCCGGTAGCTCGGGCACATCACGGCCCAGCAGGGTCATTAGCATCACGCGCCAGGCAATGACCATACGGATCGCGATGGCGCGCTCGAGCCGCTCGGCGCTGCGATGGCCAAGCTCGTCGATCTGGCAGCCGGACTTCAGCACCCGGTGCCAGTCCTCGATGCGCCAGCGCAGGTGATAGAAGTGCAAAATCTCTGCCGCTTGGGCGGCCGAGTCCACCGGCAGCGTGGTGAGCACGAACCACTCGATCGGCTTCTCGCCTGTGGGCGGCGTACGCTCCAGTGCGTGCACGATGGTGACCGGGAGCTTCTCTGATTGGTCCGGGTGCCGGGGATCCTGCAGGAGTTCGACGTGGCGATAGCGCAGCTCCAGTTGTGCGGTACGCGCCTGACGACCCATGCGCGCCTGGCGCTTGCTGCTCTTGGCCCGCGCGCTCTGACGCCGAACGTCGAGGGCGATCTTGCCGCAAGACCCGGTGGCACGAACCGCCTCGAACAGCTTCCCTTGATCGTCAGGCAAGCGGCGGTCGTGCCGGGCGCGCACCACTAACGCCACATTGGGCGTACGCTGCTGCTCGGCAAACAACTCGTAGAAGTCGGCTTCGCGGTCGCAGACGCTGATCACGCGGGTCTTGGGCAAGGCCTCGGCCAGCGTCGCGCAATCACGAAAACCGTCGATCCAACGGTAGCTCTTCTTCTCCTCGGCCGACTTCGCCTCGGCCGACTTCTCCTGCGGCTCGGGGGCTTCGAAACAGGCACGCAACACCCCCAGCGGCAGCCCGTCGGCAGTCACCGCCAAGGTCGAATGCAGGTGCAACCCCCGGCTCTGCGCCCCGGTCTGATTGCGGCCGATGACCCCGAGCCCGGTCGTCTGCGGGTGCGTGGTGAAGTTCACATCCGTGCCGTCGGCAATGCACAGCACCGTCGATTGCGCCTGCATGCGCCTGAGCGTGCGCTCCCGATGCGGTCGCAGGACGTCCTCTGGCGTGAACGCATCCGCCGGTTGATCAATCAGCCGGTAGTAGCCCTTCACTGCCGGCCAATCCTCTTTGGCCACCGCCGTGAAGGCTCGCATCGGCTCTTCCCCCAGATGTCGGGCACTGTCTACCAATCGTCGACTCCGTCGTGTGTCACCAAGCGGCGCCCCACCGAACTCGTTCTCCGCCCAGTGGTCAGCGTCCAGACCCTGCCCCGGCGCAAGGGGCTCATTATCCACCGCGGGCGGTGGTCCTACACCCAGGCGCTGGCGCCAATCGGCCCTGAGTTCATACACGTAGATCGCTTTGCTCGTCTCCCGCGCCGCGTGGCCGCGGTCCTGACGGCCCCGTCCGGCACTCTGGCCGAGATAGCACCAGTTCGACGCCCGCAGGCTCACCCCCGAATGCGGCGCTTCGACAAACGTCTCCACCAGCCATGGACGATAACCATAACCTGCTTCGAAGTCCGCCGCCAAACGCCGCAGCACCCGGCCGAGGAGATGCGAGGCGAGGTGCTGGCAATGCACGCCGGGACGAATGAGAAACCGGTTCAGCCCCACCACCCGATGCAGCTGGGCCTCGCGCTGCGCGGCATCCCAGCCGATCCACCGATCACGCGGCGCCAGTCGCAACGCTGCCGCCGCAAACCCGAATCCACCCAGCCAACCGTGCGCCGAGCTAATCAGGTAACGCAGCTGACAACCCACCAGCGGTCCAGCGCCGCGCGGGTGCTCGCGCGCCATGAGTTCGTTCCAGATGGCACGATGCGTATCGTCCTCAACCCGCACGAGCTCGAGAGCAATGAGATCGCCAACCTCACTGGGCACCGCCTGCGGCGGCGGCACCGGTTGCTTCAGCCGGCGCCCTTGGGGTCGTCCCGGGTTCGTCCGCGGCGCGGGCAGCACAACCTGGCCAGTGCGCGCCAGCGCGCGCAGCGCCTTCAAACAGCTGGCTCGCTGGGCGCGTCCCCGGGCATCGATGAAACCAAACTCGGCGCATACCCGATCCGCCAACGCTGTACGATGCGCCTCAGGCACCTCACGCATCAAGGCGCGCACTTGCGCCAGACCCTGCGGCCTGCTCAACGTACGCTTGATTTGGCTCTGTGATCGCATGTCGGCCAGAGTAGCCGCACATGACGCGTTTGTCCAGCACAAAATGTGGGTATAGGGCAGCGCTAG
>JBHHTZ010000716.1:0-2441 GCA_046753605.1 Anaerolineae bacterium | reverse complement strand
TGGATGTTCATCTTCTGGGTCGGCCAACTGGCTGCCATCTTGAGTATGCTTTTCGTATTCTTCAAGTAATCTTCCTCACTCCACTGTGACGCTCTTGGCCAGGTTGCGCGGCTGATCCACGTCGCAACCCAGAGCAACGGCCGTGTGATAGGCCAGCAGTTGCAGCGGAATCACGTTCAGCACGGGCGATAGCGCCTCGTCTGTCGCCGGCACGTAGATCACGTGCTCGGCGTGCCGGCTGATCTCCTCGTCTCCCTCCGTCGCCACGGCGATCACCTGGGCATCCCGCGCCCGAACCTCCTGGATGTTGCTGATCACCTTGTCATAAGTCGCACTCTGAGTCGCGATAGCCACCACCGGAATGGTTGGGTCCAGCATGGCGATGGGGCCGTGCTTCAGCTCGCCGGCCGGGTAGCCCTCGGCGTGGATGTAGCTGATTTCCTTGAGCTTCAGCGCACCCTCCAGGGCGGCCGGATACCCGAAGCCGCGCCCGAAGAAGAAGAAGGAGCGGCAGTCGCTGTACGCGCGGGCCAGCTTGGCCGTCTGATCGTCCAGGGCTAGCAGCGATTCCGCCTGGTCCGGCAGCCGGCGAATCCCCCGGATGATCGAACCGACTTCGGCGTCATCCAGGGTGCCGTGAACCCCTGTCAGGTGCAACGCCAGCAGGTAGAGCAGCACCAATTGCGCCGTGAAGCTCTTGGTTGCCACCACACCGATCTCCGGGCCGACCTGGAGGTACAGCACCGCGTCGGTTCCGCGAGTGATGGAACTGCCCATCGCGTTGGTCAGCGCGATGGTCGGGGCGCCGGCTGCCTGGGCCAGGCGAAAGCCGGCCAGCGTGTCGGCCGTCTCGCCCGATTGGGTGATGAGGATCACCAGCGTGCGCTCGTCCAGCACCGGCGTTCCGTAGCGAAACTCCGATGCGATGGCGACCTCCACGGGCAGCCGCGCCCAACGCTCGATGACCAGCTTGCCCACCAGGCCGGCGTAGAACGACGTCCCACACGCCACGATGTACACACGGTCGATCTGGCTGAGGTCGAGATTGTCGAGTTCGGGGAGCGTTACCTGTTTGCTGTGTGCGGAACCGCCCAGCCGACCCCGCAGCGTTGCTCGCAACCCCTCCGGTTGCTCGTAAATCTCCTTGAGGACGAAGTGCGGGAAGCCGCCCTTCTCGGCTGCCTCCGCGTCCCAACTGACGTGAAATGCCTCCCGTTCCACCGGCTGACCGTCCAGATCGAAGACCTCGATCCCGTTTCGACGGACGGCGACGACCTCGCCGTCCTCGATGAACAGGGCGTGGCGGGTCTCGCGCAGCATGGCCGGGATGTCCGAGGCCAGGTAGTTCTCACCCTGGCCAATGCCGGCCACCAACGGCGAAAACAGCCGCGCCCCCACCATCAGGTCCGGGTGATCCTGGCTGAGGGCAGCGATGGCGTAGGCCCCACTCACCTGCTGCAAGGTCCTTCGGACGGCTCGTACGAAATCATCCTCGGTGTGACCGGAGTCAGCGTAGGCAGCCTCGATCAGGTGGGCTATCACCTCGGTGTCCGTCTCGGACCGGAATTGGTGGCCGGCGGCGATCAACTCGTCGCGCAGGACGGCGTAGTTCTCGATGATGCCGTTGTGTACGACGGCGATGGCGCCGGTGCAATCGGTGTGGGGGTGGGCGTTGGGCGTGGTGGGCGCGCCGTGGGTGGCCCAGCGCGTGTGCCCAATGCCCAGGTAGCCGGCCGGCGTATCGCCGTTGAAGCCATCAACCAGCCGGGCGAGTTTGCCTTCTGTTTTGTAGATCGTGATGCCGTCCTCGGTGGTCAGCACAGCGATGCCGGCTGAGTCATAGCCCCGATATTCGAGTCGTTTCAATCCATCCAGCAGAATCGGCGCAGCGAACCGCCCGCCGACGTAGCCAACGATACCGCACATGGGTTCCCCTCCTGTCGTGAAACGTGAAGCGTGAAGCGTGATTCGTGATACGGGACCCGTATCCCGGATCACGTATCCCGGATCACGTTTCACGCACGTTTTGAAATCCAGTTGATGTAGCTGAGAGTCATATTCTGATTTGCCACCGCGCTCCCGGTTGTCCCGACGGTCGCCCGCCGGCTTTGCAGGGCGCTTGGATTGGAGGGGAGAGAAAGGGCCGTGGCCGGCCCTGGAGGCATCCGCCGATCTGATCGAATTTCCCGGTCGAAGCGTGACCGGTTAGCCTCACCTCGCGGTGAGGAACCTCCACCTCGTCAACTGGCGGCCAACGTTGCGCCGCCAGCCCAGGCGCTGTCTGTCCCCGTTTAGTGGATTTGCATCACCTCCTTGCTGTGATCACCTCTTGAGTCCGAAGCCGGCAATGGTGATTATCTGCCTGAGCTCAGTAGGCGATCCAATTATCAGTACTTGGGAAAACTGAACGCTAACCCTCCCGCAGGTTGTCGATTAGACGC
>JBHHTZ010000715.1:0-2448 GCA_046753605.1 Anaerolineae bacterium | reverse complement strand
CACCCCCGAAGACCACCCGGCCATTCAGCGCGCCGGCGACGTCCCGATCGAGGGACAACGCGGCCGGAATCACCACCTGCACTGTTGTTCCCATCCCCGGAGCACTTTGGACCTCCAACCGCCCGCTCAGGGCCTGGACCCGTTGATACATGGACACCAATCCAAAGCGCTGATCGGCTCCCCAGATGGCACGATCCGGTACCAGGAACCCTCGACCATCGTCGCTCACCGTGAGGGCCAGCCGGCCCACACTCAACTCCAGATACACCCTCACCTGACGCGCCTGCGCGTGCTTGCAGGCGTTGGTCAGCGCTTCCTGCACCACCCGGAACACTGCAATCTCCACCGCCCGTGAGAACCGCAGCCCTTCGTCGCCGGCCACTGTGAACGCGATGGGCAACTTCGTCCGCCGCGCGACCCCTTCCACGTGGGAACGCAGGGCCGGCGCCAGCCCCAACCGATCCAGCGTGAGCGGGTGCAGACCACTACAGATACGCCGCAGCTCCTGGATGGCGTCGGACAGTTGCATCTGGGCGACCACCACCCCAGACGCGGCCCTCTCGGAACAGGGAGAGCCGGCCAGGGTCAGGCGCACGCCGGCCAGTTGCTGGAGCGGCCCATCGTGCAGCTCCAGCGCCAGGTGACGGCGCTCCTCCTCCCGCGATGTGGCCAGGTGGTGGCACGCCATCTGAAGCTGGTCCCGTTGCCCCCGCAGGGCGTTCACCAACTGAGCGTTCCTGATGACCAGGGCCACCTGCTGCGCCAGGACCGACAGAAGTCGCCGCTCGCCCGGCAGGAAGGTGTCGTCGGTCAGCCGGGGTCCCAGGAGCAGGGCGCCCAGCAGTTCCCCGTCGAAGACGAAGGGCAGCCACAGTCTGGCCGCCGACCGATCCAGGATGAGCTGCTCGGACGCAGTCAGGGTAAGGTCGGCCGGCGGCGCCGGCGGGAGGAGGTTGGGGGCCTGCATACTTCGACTGGGCTCAGTACAGGTCTGGGTGGCCAGCCTGCCGTTCACCGGGATGTCCAGGCCGACGAGATCAGACACACAGCCCGGCGCTGTCCGAACAACCAGGCGATCTCCTTCGGCCAGGAGGAGCACCGCTCCCTGGAGGTTCAGGGCCTGCACCACCTGTTGAGCCAGGCTGGACAGGTCGCCCCCCTCCTGAAAAGCGTGCGCCAGTTGCCGGCTCAACCGGGCGATGGAGCGCTCGTCGATGGCGGCCGGATAGAAGGCCCGAAAGAGGCTCATGGGTACGATCCGGCTCAGCGGTACGGCCATCAGCCCCAGGAGGACGACGATCACGGTGTTGCCCAGCCGCTCCCCGGTGTTGGTCAGACCAAGCCGGCCAACGGTCACCGGGCTATCCAGACCATAGGCCACCAGGGCGATCAGGGCCAGATAGCCGGCCGCCAGGATGAGACCCATGAGGGTCAGCCCCAGAATCCGCCCGATGAACAGGTCCAGGCCGATCAGATCGTGCCGGTAGATGGCCCAACCGTAGGCCAGGGGGATCAGGATGAGGGCCAGACTGCCGATCTGACTGGGGATCAGCGGCAACCCTCGCAGCGTATCGGCCGGGAAGAGCAGGACCACGACGGGCAGCAGGGCCGCCACGGTCCCGAAGGTGATCAGGCGAATCTGCCGGCGGGTAGGCCCCCAGTTGCAGGTGGCGTAGGCGTGCACCAACAAGCTCATGGCCACCAAAGCGGCTGCCACCCAGTACAGGCGCACCCCACCTCGGAAGAAGGCCAGCCAGGACAGCGGGAAGCGGTTCACGGGATCCCCCAGGACCCGCACCACGGCCAGGAGCGCAGCGCCACCGTAGAGCCCCCACAGCAGCGCCGGCGGATAGGACCTGCGGACCGGGAAGTCCAGGTGCAGGTGCACCAGCAGGGGGGCCGATCCCAGGACGGCCAGGTACATGATCAGGTTGGCCCACCCCACGTTGGCATCGGCGGCCACCAGGACGACCAGACCCAGGGTGTGCATGCAGGCCAGAAAGAAGAGCCGCACGCCGGGCTCGTTGGGCCGCAGCAGGAGCAGGAGGGCGCCGACGCCCCAGAAGCCCAGGAAAACCGTGAACAGGGCGAAGAGCGGCAGCCGGCGCTCCAGCGGCCAGGGGGCGAGGGTGATCGCCACATCGCGGGCCGGCCCGGACTCGCCCTGCGCAACCACGCGGTAGACCACCTGCTGGCCAATGGCCTTGTGGCCGAAGATGGGGACGCGGCGCGCCGGCCGGCCATCGATGGCCAACACCACCTCCCCCTCTCGCAGCCCGACCTGGCCGGCCGGCCCGGTCGGGTCAACGTAGGCCAGCGTGCCGGCCAGGTAGTTGATGTCCACACCGACGTACGGCATGGACAGCATCTCCAGCAGGCTGATGAGCGCCAGGATGAACACCCCGGCCGCAACGACCGGCAGCGCAGCGTGAAAGCCTGTCCTGATCC
>JBHHTZ010000714.1:0-2449 GCA_046753605.1 Anaerolineae bacterium | reverse complement strand
CAGCCCACTTATCCGTGTAAGGTCTCAGGGATTCCTCACTCCGCTGGCGCTCCGTTCGGAATGACATGAGTTGGCGGGCCGTTACCGGTTTATTTTCTCAAACTTCATCATTCGTCGGCCGGCGGGTGTTGGATCGGCTCGAAGCAAGATAGATGCAAGAGGGAAGGGACAAATGGATCAGCCGAATTCTAAACCTGCAACGATGATTATCTTTGGCGCCTCTGGCGACCTGACACACCGCAAACTGATGCCGGCGCTGTACAGTTCATACTGCAAAGGCCGGCTGCCCAAGGGTTTCAGTGTGGTCGGGTTCTCACGTACCCCTTTCAGTCACGATGAGTTTCGCGCCGAGATGCGCAAGGCCGTCGAAACATTCGGCGACGAGCCGGTGGTGACGTCGGAGTGGGAGTCTTTCAGCCAGGGCCTGTTCTACCATCCGGGCGATGCCGGGCAGCGGGAGGACTTCCGGGACCTGGATCGCTTCATCAAGCAGATTCGGGACGAGCGCGGCGGCGCCGACAACCGCGTTTACTACCTGGCCGTATCACCCCGCTTCTATGCCGACATTGTAACCCATCTCGGCGAGAGCGGCATGGCTCGGGAAGACCACGGACGGCGTCGGGTCGTGATCGAGAAACCGTTCGGCCATGATCTCGAGTCAGCTCAGGCGTTGAATGAGACCGTCCATCGGGCCTTCGATGAGCGCCAGGTGTACCGCATCGATCACTATCTGGGCAAGGAGACGGTCCAGAATATCATGGTCTTCCGCTTTGCCAACGCGATCTTCGAGCCGCTGTGGAATCGAAACTACATCGACCACGTGCAAATAACGGTTGCGGAGAGCGTGGGAGTGGGCAACCGGGGGGGCTACTACGACCAGGCCGGCGTCCTGCGCGACATGTTCCAGAACCACCTGCTGCAACTGCTGACCCTGACGGCCATGGAGCCGCCGATTGCATTCGAGGCGACTGCCTTGCGCGACGAAAAAGTGAAAGTCCTGCGCGCTCTGCGGCCCATCCGACCGGAGGACACGGCCGAGCGCACCGTGCGCGGCCAGTACGTGGCCGGCCATGTCAACGGGCAGCCGGTTCAAGCCTATCGGGAGGAGAAGGGGGTAGCCCCGAATTCTCAGACAGCTACCTACGCGGCGCTGAAGCTTTACATCGACAACTGGCGCTGGCAAGGCGTGCCCTTTTACCTGCGATCAGGTAAGCATCTGCCGGCAAAGGAGACCGAGATCCTGATCGAGTTCAAATGCGCACCCCATCTCCTTTTCCCGCTTCCCGCCGGCGAGGCTCTCAACGCCAACATCCTGGCCCTGTGCATCCAACCCGACGAAGGAATGCACCTGCAATTTGAGACCAAAGTGCCGGGTGCCGGCATGACCATGCGCTCGGTCGATATGGAGTTTCACTACCTTTCCGAGTTCGGAACAGATGCACTGCCCAGCGCCTACGAGCGACTGCTGCTGGACGCCCTGCAGGGCGATGCCTCCCTCTTCGCCCGCTCGGACGAGATCGAGCTGGCCTGGTCGCTGATCGATCCGATTATCGCCGGCTGGCAAACCGACCGTGCACCCCAACTTGCCTTCTACGAACCCGGAAGCTGGGGGCCGGAGGCCGCCAATCGGCTGATGAAACGAGATGGCCGGAGCTGGCGCAGTACCTGTGGGCATGCGGAGGAGGGGGGAAGTTAATTGTCAATTGTCAATTGTTAATTGTCAATTGTCAACTGGAGTTGAAGCTCTGATGGCAGGATCGTCGGTGGATCTGCGGATCTATGCTGATGCAGATGGGTTGAGCCAGGCCGCGGCCGAGTTGTTTGCGCAGCGAGCACAGGCCGCGTTCTGGAGTCAGGGTCGCTTCACCGTGGCGCTGGCCGGCGGCTCTACACCGCGGCCGGTGTATGAGCATCTGGCGACACCGGGCTTTCGGGTCACGATTCCGTGGGAGGCAACGCACTTCTTTTGGGGCGATGAGCGCTGTGTGCCGCCGGACCACCCGGACAGCAACTACGGCATGGCGATGGAGGCGTTGCTGTCGAAGGTGCCAGTGCCGCCGGCCAACATCCACCGCATGGCCGGCGAGCAGCCGCCCGACGCAGCGGCAGAGGCTTACGCCGAGACGCTGCGCAATGTCTTTGAGTTGGCCGCGGGAGAACTGCCACGCTTCGACCTGATCTTGCTGGGCATGGGAAGCGACGGACACACCGCCTCACTGTTTCCGGGCAGCGATGTACTGCACGAACGGACGCGCCTCGTAGCCGCACATTATGTCGAGAAGCTGCGGGCTCACCGGCTGACGCTGACGCCAGCGGTCATCAACAACGCAGCGCTCGTTGTGTTTTTGGCGGCCGGCGGCGGCAAGTCCGAAACGCTCCACCGTGTGCTGCAAGGGCCTTATGTGCCAGATGAACTGCCGGCGCAGCTCGTTAGGCCGTCGAATGGCCA
>JBHHTZ010000713.1:0-2450 GCA_046753605.1 Anaerolineae bacterium | reverse complement strand
GTGCCGGCCCTCCAACCCGATGTGGCCATCCTCCACGTGCAGCGTTGCGATCCCGATGGCAACGCCCATGCCTGGGGCAACCTGGGGATCAGCGAGGAGGCGGCCCTGGCCAGCCGGACGGTTATCCTCGTGGCCGAGGAGATCGTAGACCATGATGTGATTCTGAGCGACCCGAATCGGGTGCTGGTGCCCGGCTTCAAAGTCGCGGCGGTGGTGCACGAGCCGGGCGGCGCTCACCCGTCGCCGGTTCAGGGGTACTACAACCGGGATCACGAGAGCTATCACGCGTATCACCAGGCGACGCGGACGCGGGAGGGCTTTCAGGCATGGCTCGCGGAGTGGGTGCTGGACGTGCCGGACCGGGCCGGCTACCTGGCGCGGTTGGGGGGACGATGGCCGGCGCTGGGGGTAAAAGACCATCGCTTTGCCGCACCTGTGGACTACGGGTACTGAGTTGATCTATCGCAGAGACGAGGGAGGACATGATCCGAGGTATTGATAACGTGGGCATCGCCGTGAGCGACCTGGATGGGAGCCTGGACTTCTACCAGACGCTGGGCTTCGAGCTGGAGTATCAGGATGAGTTCAGCGCGATGGTGAAGGCCGGCACAGCCCAGCTATACCTCTTCGCCACAGACAGTGACGCATCCCTATCGCGCAGCTTCGACCTGGAGGGCAATCCACGCGGGATCGATCACATCAGTCTGCTGGTCGAAGATGTAGACACACGCTGCAACGATCTGGAGGCGCAAGGTGCGTCGCTGGCCCGTCAGCCGCAGGACTACGACTGGGGCGCTCGGGCGGCCTGTCTTTACGATCCAGATGGCAATTGCATCTGGTTCCTGCAGAGGGATTGAATACTGTGAACTGTTGCCAGTGTCAAGGCATTGAGGCTGTCTTCGATCCGAAACATGCGGCCAAGGAGCTGGAGAACTACCGCAAGAAGGGGCCGGCCAAAACCACTCGCATGTTGATTGACGCGCTCAAGGCGAGAGGGATCAAAGGGATGACGCTGCTGGACATCGGCGGGGGTGTCGGGGCCATCCAGCATGGGTTGTTGCGGGCCGGCGCGACCGATGCCACAGACGTGGACGCATCGCCGGCCTACCTTCACGCCGCGCAGGAGGAGGCCGAGCGGCAGGGCTTTGCCGATCGGGTGACGTATCACGCCGGCGACTTTGTGGACCTGGCCACCGATGTCGAGCCGGCCGACATCGTCACCCTGGACCGGGTGATCTGCTGCTACCACGACATGGAGGCGCTGGTAGGGTTGTCATCAGAGCGGGCTCGGAGGCTGTACGGCCTGGTTTTTCCGCGTGATGTGTGGTGGGTGAGGATGGCCGGCCCGATTGCCAATCTCTTCTTCCGGCTGCGGCGCAATCCGTTTCGCATCTTTTTCCACCCGACCGAGGCGGTGGAGGCTGTGTTGCGAGGCAATGGGTTGGAGCAGCAGTTTTGCGGAAGGACTTTGGTGTGGCAGGTGATGGTGTATCGGCGGGCTGTCAACTGACTGCCTGCGGCGAAGCGGATTAGCGGATGGCGGTCAGCGGATTGCCTGCGGCGAAGCGGATTAGCGGAGAGAAACGGATAAACGGATGTTAGCGGATGTCCGTGGAGGTATGTAGATGGCGAAACTATTCATCGGCGGTGAGTTTGTAGATTCAGCGAGTGGCGAGGTTGAGGAGATTCGGAATCCGGCCACGGGGGAAGTCGTGGACACGGTTGCCTGGGGCGTGGTCGAGGATGTGGACCGGGCTGTGGGGGCTGCCGGCCAGGCCTTCGAGGGCTGGTGGGCGACGCCGGCCTCCAGACGGGGCGACATCCTCTACCAGGGTGCGCGGCTCATCGAGGAGAACGAGGATGACCTGGCCCACACCTTGACCTCGGAGCAGGGCAAGCCGCTGCGGGAGGCGCGGCTGGAGCTGCGGCGATTCATCCACACGCTGGAGCATTACGCCGGCCTCAGCAAGAACATCCGGGGCGGCTACGTGCCCAACCTGGATGAGGGCAAGTATGGCCTGATTCTGAAGCGGCCCATCGGCGTGTGCGCGGCCATCGTGCCCTGGAACTTCCCCGTGTCGCTCATGGGCAACAAGATCGCGCCAGCCCTGGTGACCGGCAACACCGTCGTGGTCAAGCCGGCCGAAACGACCCCGCTGACCGACCTGAAGGTGTGCGCCTTGCTGACCCAGGCCGGCCTGCCGCCGGGCGTGCTGAACGTGGTAGCCGGGCGCGGCGAAATCGTCGGGCAGGCGCTGGTGGAGCATCCGAGAGTCCGCAAAGTCGGGTTCACGGGATCCACGGCGGTGGGCCGGCAGGTCATGGCCACGGCTGCTCAGCAGATCAAGCGCGTCACGCTGGAGCTGGGGGGCAGCGACCCCATGATCGTCTGCGACGACGCCGACGTCGACCGCGCCGTCAGCGCCGCCTCTGTGGGGCGCTTCTTCAAC
>JBHHTZ010000712.1:0-2451 GCA_046753605.1 Anaerolineae bacterium | reverse complement strand
GCCGGCACGCTGCGCCTGTCGCAGGAGCCGGGTTTCCTGTGGGTTGTACACCATGTCAAACACGACCAGGTGCGCCGGCAGGTCCACGCCGGCGGGCAGCGGCGATGCGTCCACGGCGGGATGCATGCCGACCGAGGTGGCGTTGATCAGCAGGCCGGCCTGCCCCAGCGCCATTTCCAGCCGGCCAACATCCGTGAGCGGCGCCGCTTCCAGTGTGGTATCGATCAGATGCGGCCGCAGCTCCTCGATCAGGGTTTCAGCGCGTTTGGGCGTGCGATTGAACACGCTGATCGACGGCAGGCCGAGGGTGTGCAGCGCATAGACGACCGCCCGTGCAGCGCCGCCGGCCCCTACCACCACGGCGTGCCAGCCGGCCGGCTGCACATGATTCTGTCCCAGCGCCCACCAGATGCCGGCGATGTCCGTGTTGTATCCGACCAAGCTGTCTCCGTCGGCGACGATGGTGTTCACCGCGCCGATCACAGACGCGGCGTCCACAAGCCGGTCGAGGTAGGGGATCACGGCCTGCTTGTGGGGGATGGTGACGTTGGCGCCGGCAAACTCTGGGCCTCGCAGTCCAGAGACCCGCTGTTCGATGGTGTCGGGCGGTGTCGGGAGCAAGTCGTAGCGCCAGTCCATGCCCAGGACGTGGAAGGCGGCGTTGTGCATGGCCGGCGACAGGCTGTGAGCTACGGGCCAGCCGATGATGCCGGCGCGGCGTTCGGGATGGTGTGTGTGTGCTGTCATGTCCGTACTGCGTACTGCGTAGTGTGTGGTGTCATCTCAAACTCGTCCCCAGGCTCCAGCACCTGTATCTCAAACCTGAGAGATCCCAATCTTCTCGCGACGTAGGCCCTCCCGCTGCCGTGGACCTTGACTCGCGTCTCATCTTGGATCGCCAGGCAAATTGGGTCATCCATGCCGAGGCCGTGGGTGGCTTCGGCGAGTTCCACGGCCTGGATCATGCGCGGTAAGCCGCCCAACTCGGTGCAATGGACCTCAACGATACAGTCTCGCAGTAGCCCCAGCCCCTCACCGACTCCTAGCTCCACATCGCCGTCCCCCTCGGGGTCGAGGTAGAACTCAGTCCGCACAAGGTATTGGTTCGTGGGTTCCGTCACTTTGCTCCCCCACACGATGCCTACCTCGGGCACCACCAGTGCGCCCGCCGACATGCCTCCGTATGGAATGCCAGCCATGTAACGCTCCTTGATGATCGAGCCGGCCTCACTGAGCACATAGATCTCCCGATACCTGCGCGTATCGCCTCCACCCACCATGAAGATGCCGGTGCACTCGCGTAAGTGGGTGAGTGCCTCAGCACTCAGCCTCGTCGTGTCGCCGGCTGGCACAATCGGCACGACTTCCGCTGCCCCCAGACGGAGCCAGGGATCGCGATACCGAGACACATACGTCTCCCAGTCAGGCCCACCTTGCAGGAGCAGCGCAATCTTTGCCGACGGACCGCCGGCCGCTTTCACAAACGGGGCCGAGTTGGACTCAAAATTGTCCGGTATGCCACCGTATAGGAAGAGCCGTCTCATAACTCACCTACAGGACCTGAGCAGTATGGGGTAGTTTCTCCAAGTTTCTCTGATCTCCCCCGAGACCCTGGCAGGAACTCAGAGGAGCTCGGCGGAACTCAGGGAGTTACTTGGAACGGATGGAAGCGCCCAAGTCCTCAAGCGCCTCCACAAACCTCGGATACGAATCCTCGATCACCTCCGCACCCTCGACGATCGTCTCTCCCTCCGCAACCAGGCCGGCCACCGCCAGCGCCATGGCCAGCCGATGATCGCCGTGGCTATCGACGGTGGCGCCGTGCAGAGTGGCCGGCCCATCAACCACGAAACCGTCGGGCTTTTCTTCGATTTCGGCGCCCATTTTCCTTAGCTCCTGGGCCACGGCCGCGATGCGGTCCGTCTCTTTGACTCGCAACTCCCCGGCGTCGCGCACCACGGTCGTGCCGCCGGCTTGCGTCGCTGCAACGGCCAGAATGGGGAACTCGTCGATCATGCGCACAACCAGCGGCCCATCCACCTGAGTCTCCTGTAACTGGCTGTGCTGGACGGTCAGATCCATCAGCGGTTCTCCCCCGCTCGCCCGCTCCTCCTCGACGGCGATCTGAGCACCCATGGCCTGGAGCACGTTCAGCAGGCCGGTGCGCGTCGGATTGCCGCCCACGTCCTCGATGGAGAGGCGCGAGCCTGGCACAATGGCGCCGGCCACCAGCAGAAACGCGACCGAAGAGAAATCCCCCGGCACTTGCAGCGTAAGCGGCCTCAGCGGCGCCGGCTGGGGCACGAGCGTGATGGCTGGGCCATCTATGTGTATCTCAGCGCCCATGGCCCGCAACATGCGCTCCGTGTGGTCGCGGGCCGGCCCCGGCTCGTGGATCGTCGTCGGGCCATCGGCGAACAGGCCGGCCAGCAGGATGCAGGATTTCACCTG
>JBHHTZ010000711.1:0-2463 GCA_046753605.1 Anaerolineae bacterium | reverse complement strand
CCCTTCAGCGAATGGACGGCCGGATAGCCTACGCGCATGAAATAGAACAATCTGTGTCACTACTCAGGCTAATAACGCGAGCACCCTGAGTAGCTGCGAACGTAGTGAAGCAGCGTATCGAAGGGTGCGGGTTGGCGTACGATTCGTCGGGCTAGGCCGCACCCCCTTCGTCATGCTCAGGACGTCGCTTCGATACGCCTTCGCTCCGCTCGGCTACTCAGGGTGCTACGTCCTGAGTAGTAACCATCAAACTTCATAAGTCATTACCACGAACGCTCAATACTATCCTCTGGATGAGGTTGCTTTCGGCAATCAGGTGTGGGATAATTGATGCATGGACACACCCGCGCCGACCCGTAGCAGCTTCTTCACCACGCACATTCCAGCCGACAACCATCTGTGGACCGCCGGCTTTTTCAACGAGCGCTTCCCCGACGTGGTGTCGCCGCTGGGGTGGTCGGTCGTGCGCCGGCTTGTCGAGCAGGCGGCCTTCCGCGAGCCGTTGAGCTTTGTCGGCTGCTGGCTGCCACCGGACTACCCCCTCATTAAACTCTATTGCGGGCATGTCTACACCAACGTCGGGGCTTTCCAGCGTCTGTACCGCGTGTTCCCCGCCCCTCTGGTGCCTCGAGGCGCCGGTCGCTATTTCCCCAGTGCTGACACCTCGCTGCGGTTTGCCGTGCCGGCTCCAAGCCGTGCGACGTTTCTCAAGTCCGCCGCCCGCACGTTCGTAACGGAGGCTGGGTGGCATCCATTCAACTACGTGGTCTGGGAGCGCTTCGTCAAGCGATTCGATTCGCGCGTAGCCGGCTGTCTCCAACAGATCGAGGCCAGTCGTGCGCCGTCCGCGTTACTGCGGCAGGTCGATGAGTTGATGGCGCTGAGCCTGGACCTGCTGCGTCTCCACCGCTGGAGCCTGACGTATGCCGATGTCTTGTTCGATCTGCTGCGACGACTGGTGTCCGCCTGGGTCGATGCCGGCGATGCCGAGGAACTGACGGCGACACTCCTGGTCGGCCGGCCCAACAGATCGACGGAGACGGACGCCGCACTGTGGCGGCTGGCGCAGCAGGCCACCGCGTTGGATGCTGACTCGCTGGATCGCCTGAGGGGTGGACGGTTCACCGCGTTCTTAGACGGCCTCGATGCCACGTCGGCTGGCCGGCGTTTCGCGCAGTCATTCCACGGCTTTCTGGCCGACTATGGCCACCGCTCCCCAAGCCTTGACCTCCGCTATCCGGCGTACGTGGACGACCCCGCCGGCGTGCTGGCGCTCATCGCGCAGTTTCTGGACATTGGTGGGGAGGGGCCGGCGGCACGGGAGCACGCCCAGGAGCAGCGCCGGCTATCGGCCACGCGCCATGTTCGCCGCGCCTCGGGCGACTTGTCGGCCCGCTGGTGGCTTTTCCGATCCCTGCTGTCCTTCGCTCAGCGCTACACGGCCCTGCGTGAAGATCAGCGCTACTATTGGCAGAAAAGCATGTATGGCAAGCGGCAGGCGTTCTTGCGCATCGGCCAGGCATGGGCATCCGAAGACATGCTTGCCAGGGATGACGACATCTTCTTTCTCACGCTAGATGAAATCACAGGGGTAGTTCGCGGTTGGCTGAGAGCGCCCGAGATTCGGGACCTGGTCGAAGCGCGACGAACGGAATTCGAGGTCCTGCACGGCGCAGCGTATCCGCCATTTCTTCAAGGGCAGGTGCCGCTCAGCGAGGTTGTTCCTGCACGGGGTGATGTGTCGCACGAGTTGTTGGGTCTACCGGCCAGCCCGGGACGCGCACGAGGACCGGCGTTGGTCGTCAGTGGGCCGGCGGCGTTGGATGGCGCGTGGCAACGCCTTTTGCCGAACAGCGTGCTGGTGACTGGCAGCACGGACCCAGCGTGGACGCCGCTGTTTCTCCGAGTCAGGGGACTGGTCATGGAGCGTGGCGGGCAGTTGTCGCACGGCGCAGTGGTGGCGCGGGAATATGGGTTGCCGGCGGTGGTTGGCGTGGCCGGCGCCCTGGATCGCATCGCTGATGGCCAGATCATTGACGTGGATGGGGCTACTGGCCGGGTGACGCTGCTCCCGGCATGATGCGTGAGGCGCTGTCCTCGGACTGTCTGGCGAGACTTGACATATTACAGCACCTGCGGTAACATACGCGTGGGGTAAAGGCCGATAGCCCAGCCGCAAGGAGGGTATCATGCGAGGTGAACAACTCCCACTCTTTCCAAGACGAGGCGTCAAGGGGGAATACAGCGCCCCGCTCACCCACATGCCGGCGCTGACCGCCGATTCGTCTCTGGAGGCGGCGGTTGGCGAGTTCGACGCCCACATGAAACGCGAGGGCTTCACAGAGAACACGCGCAAAGCATTTCACAGCGATCTCAGGCTGCTGATGCGCTACGTGAGCGGCACGACGTCCGCGAGCAAGGTCAGCACAAAACAACTGCAAGACTTCCTGGCCTGGCTGCTGG
>JBHHTZ010000710.1:0-2467 GCA_046753605.1 Anaerolineae bacterium | reverse complement strand
CTGCTTTTCCAACTGGACGAGCGCTACGGTGATGCCTTCCTGGGCGCCATGGTAGTCGCCCGGAAAACGGGGGAAAACACCTACACCACGACCATCTGGCACGAACTCTACCCCTGGGCACTGGAGCATCTGGGGTTGGCGTAACGTCTCCCCAAAGTTTCACGCCACCTTCACCCACCAGAGCGTCAACATCTGCTATACTGTAATTCGAAACGGTTGTTTCTCACACTCAGTAGATCTTCGATCACGGAGGGAGCGCGACATTGCGCGGAGAGCGCTCGGCTATCCCAAGACTTGCATGGCTCGCCGGCCCGGCTTTGCTGGTCCTCTACACCCTGGTCTGGCCGCTGGGGCACGTCACCGCCTCTAAAGCGGGTCTGACGACCCAGAACCTCTCCCAGGCTTCCGCCTACGTCCGCCTGAACCAGGCCGGCTACCACCCCGACGATGCGAAAGTCGCCATCGCAGCCGCTGCCAGCGTCCTCAACGGCGATTTCACCGTTGCGCGCGCGTCGGATGGGGCCACCGTCTTCACCGGGACCATCGGCCCAGACCAGGGCGCATGGGGTGCCTTCTCCCACCACCATCCGCTGGACTTCAGCACCCTGACCACCACGGGCACGTACCGCGTGCGCCTTCCGGGCGGGGCCACCTCGCCGGCCTTCGCCATTGGCGATGCGGCCTACAACGGGCTGGCCGATTTGAGCCGGCGCTTCTTCGCCGTCCAGCGCTCCGGCGACACCCATCCGGACGGCCACGCGCCCTCTCACCTCAACGACGCACCCCTCAGCACCGACACGAACCAGCACCGGGACGTGACCGGAGGCTGGTACGATGCCGGCGACTACCTGAAGTTCACCCTCACTACGGCCTATGCCACCCTCTTCCAGCTCCTGGCCTACCGCGATGCCCCCTACGCCTTCCAGGATCTGGACACAACGGGCGTGCCCCAGGTGCTGAACGAGGCGCCGATTGGGCTGGATTGGCTGGAGAAGATGTGGAACCCGAATGAGCCGATGCTCTACGTCCAGGTGGGTAGCGAGGCGGATCACAACCAGGGTTGGCGGCTGCCGGAGGACGACACCCTGGACGGCACGGCTCAACGCCCGGTCTACCCGGCCGATCCGGGCAAGGGGGCCAACTTGGCCGGCAAGACCGCAGCCGCCTTCGCCCTGGCCGCCCAGATCTACGGCGAGCCGGCCACGCCCGTGTACGACAGCGCGCAGGCAAACCACTACCGGGCTCTGGCCGAGGCCATCTACGCCTGGGGCCAGAGCCGGCCGGACAGCCAGCCGTCCGTCCCCAGTTACTTCTACAACGAGACCACCTGGCGGGATGACATGGCCCTGGCCGCAGCGGAGCTGTACCGCCTGACCGACGACACGACCTATCGCGATCAGGCGCGCAACTACGCCCAGGTCGCCGGCCCGGCCTGGTGGTTCAGTTGGGGCGACCTCAACGGCCTGGCCCACGCGGAGCTGGCACGCACCGACGCCGGCTACGTAGCCACAGCGGCGGGATTCCTGGCCCAGGACCTGGCCGGCTTTCAGACCGGGGCCGGCGCCAGCCCTTGGGGGATGGTGAACGCGAACAACCTGGTGTGGGGTTCGCTCTTCCCGATCCTGGGCGCGGCGCTGGAGGCCGGCTGGTACGAGGAGCTGACCGGCAACACCAACTACGATTCTTTGGCCCGAGCGCAGGTGGATTTCGTGCTGGGGCGCAACCCGTGGGGCGCCAGCTTTCTCATCGGCGCCGGCAGCACCTGGCCGCATGACCCCCACCACCAGGTGGCCTACCTGGGGCTCAGGCTCCAGGGCCGTGAGCTGGATGGGACGTGGATGGGTGGGCCGGCGGCAGCCTGGGTTTTCAACGGACAGGGCATTACCCTGGCGGAGCCGGACGAGTACGCCGCCTTCCAGTCCAATCAGGCCGTTTACCACGACGACCGCAGCGACTATGTGACCAACGAGCCCAGCGTGGCGCTCAATGCCACGGGACTGCTGCTCACATCGTACCTGGCAAGCTACTGCAGCTTGACGGGTGATGTGAACCGTGACGCCCGTGTGACGCTGCCGGACGTGCGCGGCGTGGCAGCCCGCTGGCATCAGGCCGTAGGCCAGCCGTATGATCAGGACGGGGACAACTGGGTCAACGTTGTGGACGTCATGAGGGTGGCTGCGGCGTGGGGGAGCGTATGTGAGTGATAATAGCGAATACTCCGCGCAGAGAATTCAGTGTGCAATCCGCCGGCCACGAGGCGTGAGCCGGCGACCTGGCGCCCCGCCCGAAATCAGGCGTTCCTGAGTAGTCAACATGTCCAGGTGGGACACCCTGAAGCATGAAAGTGCTAGATGGCTTGTTGGCTTGCAGAGTGCTCAGCCACCTGTGCCGGTGCAGCCATCCAGCCATCTAGCCAACCAGCCAACTATTGTCGGAGCAGAACATGATCCTCGTCACCGGATCCGCC
>JBHHTZ010000709.1:0-2468 GCA_046753605.1 Anaerolineae bacterium | reverse complement strand
GAGGAAATCAAGGAGCGCTACGCGCAGATTGGCGGTAGATCACCGCTGCTTGAGATCACCCAGGCTCAGGCCAGGGCGCTGGAGGAGCGACTGAATGCCGAGGCAGATGGCCGGCCTTATCGCGTCTACGTCGGCATGCGCCACTGGCCCCCGCACATCCGAGAGGCGGTGGCGCAAATCGTTGGGGATGGGATCGAGCGGGTGGTGGCGCTGTGTATGGCTCCGCACTACTCGCGGATGAGTATTGGCGCCTATTTCAAGAAGATCGAAGAAGCGCAGGCGGAGTTAGGCGTCGATCTGGACGTGACCTGCGTGGAGAGTTGGCACGACCACCCATTGTTCCTGCAAGCCGTCGCCGAGAAGGTGCGGGCCGGCCTCCACAAGTTTCCACCGGAGGTGCGTGACGACATCAAAGTGGTGTTCACCGCCCACAGCCTGCCGGCAGCCATTCTGGAACAGGGCGATCCGTACGACAGCCAGCTTCGCGAGACCGCCCAGGGCGTGGCGGACCTTCTCGGCAACATCGACTGGCAGTTCTCGTACCAGAGCGCCGGCGCCAGCAGCGCGCAATGGCTCGGCCCGCAGATCGAAGACGTGGTAGTGGAGCTGGCCGAGGCCGGCCACAAGAACATCCTGGTGGCCCCCATCGGCTTCGTCGCCGACCACGTGGAGATTCTGTACGACATCGACATCGAAGCGCGCGGCTACGCGGAGCAGGCCGGCGCCCGCCTGGAGCGCACGGAGTCGATGAACGTGACACCGCTGTTCATCGAGGCACTGGCGGACACAGTTATCAGTTATCAGTAATCAGTGATCAGTTATCAGTTATCAGACCCCCACTACTGATCACTGATCACTGTTTACTGATCACTGTTTACTGATCACTGATCGCTGGAACGGTGGAGTGAAATCATGAAGAAAGTAATCGTCATAGGCGGTGGCATCGCCGGCCTGAGCACGGCTTACTACCTGCAGAAGCAGGCAGCCGAGGCCGGCATTCCCATCGACTGCACGCTGATCGAAAGCGCGCCCCGGTTCGGCGGCAAGATCGCGACGATGCGGCGCGACGGCTTCGTGATCGAGGGTGGGCCGGATTCCTTTCTCACCCAGAAGCCGTGGGCGCTGCAACTGGCGCGCGAGTTGGGCCTGTACGACCGCTTGCTGGGCACCAACGACGACCGCCGCAAGGTCTACGTGCTGTCCAATGGCCGGCTGGTCGAACTGCCCGACGGCGTGATGCTCGTCGTGCCGACCAAGATCATGCCCTTCGTCACATCGCCCCTCATCTCCTGGCCGGGCAAGCTGCGCATGGGGCTGGACCTGGTCATCCCGCCGCGCCGGCTCAACGGCGACGAGAGCCTGGCCAGCTTCATCCGCCGCCGGCTGGGTCAGGAAGCCCTCGACAAAATCGCCGAACCGCTCATGGCCGGCATCCACGTCGCCGACCCCGAACGCCTCAGCCTCCAGGCCACGTTCCCCCGCTTCATCGACCTGGAGCAGAAGCATGGAAGTCTTATTCGCGGAATGTTGCGAAGGAAGGGGGAAAGGGGAAAGGGGAAAGGGGAAAAAGGAGAAGGGGAAAAGGAGAAGAGGGAAAAGGGAAAAAGGAGAAGAGGAGAAAAAGGGAAAAGGGAAAAGGAAGCCGGCCACAATCGGTCTTCCAATCTCCAATCTCCAATGCTTCGACGGGGATCAGCACAAGTCTCCAATCCCCAATCCCCAATCTCCATGTTCATGTCCCTGCGTGGTGGCCTGACGGAGCTGGTTGATGCGTTAGTGAGCCACCTTGATCATCGAGCGACACTGTTGGCAGGCCGGCGCGTCGAGCGGATTGTGAGCCAGCCGGATGCAGAATCGGCGTACGAGATGAGACTGGACGACGGCGGCGCGCTTGAGGCGGATGCGGTGGTGCTGGCGACGCCGGCCTACGTCTCCGCCAACCTGGTTGAGGCGCTCAATCCCGACCTGGCCGCCGGCCTGCGGCAGATTCGATACGTTTCAACCGCCACCGTCTCGCTGGGCTTCCGCGAATCCGACCTCCGTCGGCCTCTGGATGGATTCGGCTTCGTGATTCCCCACAGCGAGAAACGCAGGATCGCGGCCTGCACCTGGACCTCGACCAAGTTCGACCATCGCGCACCGGGCGATCACGTGCTGATTCGGAGCTTTGTCGGCGGGGCATACGACGAACACCTGGTCGATCTCGACGATGACGCAATGACCCGGATGGTTCGAGATGAGCTGGCAGACATCATGGGCATCACGGCCGAGCCGACCACGGTTGAGATATTCCGCTGGCGCAAGGGCAACCCGCAGTACGACGTCGGTCATCTGGAGCGTGTAGCGGCGCTAGAAGCCACATGCGATCCGGGCCTGTTCCTGGCCGGCAGCGCCTATCGCGGCGTGGGGTTGCCGGACTGCGTAAAGAACGGGAGAGAAACGGCAGAACAGTTGGTGGAGTATCTGGG
>JBHHTZ010000708.1:0-2472 GCA_046753605.1 Anaerolineae bacterium | reverse complement strand
CTGAAGGGTAAACGGGGCCGCGGGACACCTGTGCCGGTGCAGGCATGGGGTCGGACAAGGCGCCCCTGGTAGCTAGCGTGCAGCGCAACGGACAGGTGCGCCTGTTCACGCAGCGCAATCTGCAGAAGGACACCTTTCGTCCGTTGCTGAAGCGCTGGATCCGTCGGGGCACTCAGATCTACACCGATGACTATGACATCTATCACTTTCTGACCTCAGCCGGCTACCAACACCAGTCGGTCAACCACAGCCAGGGCGAGTACGCGCGAGGGGAAGTGCACGTCAACACCACCGAGGCTGTGTTCAGCCTGGTGCGCCCGTATCTTGCTCCCTTCCGCGGCGTGTCCAAGGTGTACTTGCCGTTGTATGCCGCGGCCTTTGAGTTTCGGCACAATCCCCCGCGGCGAGTATCAGCAGGTGATCGCCCACCTCCAGCGCATCGATGATCGCTTCATCGAAGTCGCCTATCCATTCTTTGATCGTCGAAGGTTTCCTGACGGCGAATCGGGCTCGGTCAGGAGACCTTCGCCCATCATAGAGTTTGTGAAGTGAGTCGCTTGCCTCTCGGGCAGGCTCTCGACGCGGGCCTGGAGCCGGCGCAGTTCGGTTGAAACATCGCCCAATGCTATCCGAATCGACTCAAGCTGTTGGTGTTCCGAGCGGACGAATCGGCCGTAGGGGGCCACGGCTTCTCGCAGCCGGCCCGTTGCACGCTCCAGTTCCCGCTCCAGGGCGTCGTTCAACACCTGACGGAGCCGCGTCCGCAGGTCCTCGGTCTTGGCTTTCAGCTCCTGCTTGGCCTGCCGGCGACGATAGGGGATGATCGTCAGTCCCAGCACGCCCAAGACGCCGGCTGCCAGCACGCCTGACACATCGGCGGCCGCTCCGACGAGAAGTGCTTTCAGCAGCAACCCCAGGCCCACCGCCCCCGCCTCAACCAGGCCGACCATCGCCACCGAGTCCTGAACCGTCTGGGCCAGGCGGCGCGCCTCGGCGGTCTTGTCATACCGCGCCACAACCCGCTCCGCCTGGCCGCCGATACTGTCGAGCAGTTGCCGGCGGTTGTAGGAGAAGCCGCTGGAGGCTTCCCGCGCCGCGTCGTGCAGCGCGCCGGCCTCCTGCCGGCGACCCAGTTGGTCGGAGATGAAGCGCCACTGACGCAGCTCCCGCTCCACCATCCAATCGATGACCTCCTGGACGTGCCGTTCAATCAACTCCGGCGTGTTCGCCACCACGTCCTGCTCGAAGTCCTCGCGCAGCCGCCGGCTGTTGAGCATATCCATCACACTGCGCAGGCGCAGCCTATCATCGAAGAACTCGTCGCCGCGCAGGCGCATCTCGTACAACAACGCGTCGACTCTGGACAGATGCCGGCCAAATTCGGATGTCATATCCTCGTGGAAGAGAGTCATGTGCTGATCAACGTCATTCAGCGTGTCCAGATCATCCTGCAACACCTGGAGCCGCTCGCCGGCCAGTGCATCGTAATCACGCGCCATCTTCAGCCCCACGCCCAGGGGACTCAGAAGCTTGAGCTTAATGCGGCCCGATTCGTTCAAGGTGTCAAGTACGTACCGCTGAAAAGAGGAAAAACCACTTTGCTGCCAGACGTCCTCGTCCACTTCGCCGTTTCGCCGGGCGCGCAGGGCCAGCCTGGATGACAGCGGAAAGATATCGGGCATTGTCCCCAGCAATCGGTGGGCATTGTCGGCAACGAAATCGCTGACCTCTTCGACTGCCGTCTCGGAGTCCAGGATGTCGATCTTGTTGATGACAACGACGATCTTCTTGCCCCAATCGCGGATGTGCTCCAGAAACGCTCGCTCACTTTCAGTGAATGGCCGATCGGCCGAGGTAACAAACACCACCAGATCGCTGCGGGGCACAAAGTCGCGGGCGATGGCTTCATGTTGGCGCAGGACCGCGTTCGTCCCCGGCGTATCCACGATGTTGATCTCGCGCAGAAACTCGGCCGGATAGTGAATCACCCAGATGTCGCCCTCCGTCAGCTCTGCCGGCCCGCGTTCGCCGTATCGGAGGACATGTATCTGGCTCGTGGTGGGCGTCACGCCCTCGGCCAGATAGGGCTCACCCAGGAGGGCATTGATCAGGGCCGACTTGCCGCTGTTGAACTCGCCGACGACGACCAGCAGGAACAGCTCGTCCAACTGCGCCAGGGCGTCCCGCAGCCGTGCCAGGTCATCCTGACTGGCGTCCCAGCCGGCGAGGATTTCCAGCAACTGCTCGATCTGCCGTCGCTCCGCTCGCCATATTTCCGTTTGCTGCTCGTTGAGCACTGTAGATAGCATCATAGTGCAACACTTTTACCACGAAATGGCCGGGAGGTCAACTGGCGCGATGCGTGAAACGTGAAGCGTGAAACGCGAACAATGATGTCATCCCTTCGACAGGCCCATCATGTCATTCCGAACGGAGCGCCAGCGGAGTGAGGAATCCCTGGAACCGTCCAAG
>JBHHTZ010000707.1:0-2480 GCA_046753605.1 Anaerolineae bacterium | reverse complement strand
GAAGGCCGGTTTCGCAAGCGTTGCCGCGAATTTATTCGCCAGGCGTGCAGCAGACAGATGTGTTCACCCCAACGGTGGACGGGCCGGCTGCTGCCGCGAACTCTTTGTGGTGGTATGATTCCCAGTTCGAGCCGGGCACAACCCAGCCGCCGGCCATCTCCGACGGCTACCCCCTGGTGGAGGCCTATGGCGCGTGGGACGACCATGACCCGCAGAATGTCCCGCCTCTGATCCGCGACCTGGCGGAGCGGATGAACACCGACGGCTACCCCGACGATCCTGGCGACTGGATCGGCACGCGACCCGGCGACCTGACCGCCGGCATCCGCGACCTGCTGGCGGAGAAGGAGCTGGCCGACGACTACAGCGTCAGCCTGGAGCGCGACCCGGCCTACGACCTGGTCCGCGACGAGGTGCTGCGCAGCGAGGATGTGCTGCTGCTCCTGGGCTTCTGGGAGTATCAGCCCGAGGGGTGGCGCCGGCTGGGCGGCCACTGGGTTACGGCCGCCGGCGTGGACTGCATGGAAGGCCGGCGCATCGCCATCAGCGACCCCTTCATCGACAGCGCCGAGGCGGGCTATGCCGGCGTCTACCGGCCGATGGCCGGCCACGCCCGGCCCCACGACCCGCGTGTGCACGACGACGCGGCCTACCTCTCCCACGATGTCTACACCACCGTGGACGGAACCAACGGCCTGGAACTGGTCAACTACATTCGCTGGGACCCGGTGGCGGAAACCTTCTACCCCGACGTCTTCCGCTTCTGGGGGGCCAACACGCCGGCCGAGCTGGAGGGGGATCAGGCTGATGAATACCAGGGTGGTCCCATCAGAGTGTATGCCGAGTACATGGCCGCCGTCTCGCCGGTGGCGGACACCGTCACCCTATCGCTGGCGCCGGGCTCCGTCGAAGCCTCGGTGGGCGAAGTAGTGGCCGTGGATGTGATGGCCGAGAGCCGGACGCAGCCCTTCGACACCGTGCAGGTCTACCTGGACTTCGACCCGGCGCTGCTCCAGGTCGTGGACGGGGCCGGCAGCCCGGTCACGGCGCTCGCGCCCGGCGATCTATCGCTGGTCTTGCAGAACGAGGTGGACAACGAGGCCGGCCAGGTGAACTACGCCGCCCGCGTCCCGCTGGGCAGCCTGCCTGTCACCGGCCGCGTGCGGGTGGCCCGCCTGTACCTGAAGCCCATCGCCGGCACGCCGCCGGCGGGGACGGCGCTGGAGTTCAGTTGGACCACCCCGCGCCGCACCGACGTTCTCTCGGGGACCGACTCCGTCCTGGGGCGAATCGAGGAAGCGCGGGTGCGGGCCGGCGATCCGGCCACCATCCACGCCAACGTTACCCTGGAGGGGAGGCCGGCGCCGCCCCACGCGCAGTGGGAGGTTCCGCTGACGGTGGAGCTGCGCGACCCGGCCAGCGACGCCACGCTGCGCATCTTCGACGTCCACACCGACAACCAGGGCCGCTTCAGCATCGACGGTGTGACGCCCGGCACGTATGACCTGCGGATCAAAGGCATGCACACCCTGGCCAACCGCCGGCCCGCTGTGGCGCTGGCCAGCGGCGACAATACCCTGAACATGGGCCAACTCCTGGAGGGCGACGCCGACAACGACAACGACGTGGACGGCACCGACGCCTCGCTGGTCAACCTGGCCTTCGGGACGGTCCCTGGCGACGCCAACTGGGACCCCCGCGCCGATTTCAACGAAGACGGCCTGGTGGACAGCGTGGACATGGCCCTGCTGGCCGCCAACTTCGGCCGCGCCGGCGACATCGAACTCGACGCCACGCAAGACGCAAGACGCAATACGCAATACGCAGTACGCACTACTCTCAGCCCATCAAGCCCCACTCACCATCAACGCGTTCGCACCCCAACCCGCCTGCGACCCACCTCCCCCGTCACCATCACCTTCGTCAACGTCCCCACCAGCGTGCAGATGAACGACGTTTTCGAGGCAGACGTGTTGATCCACGCCGGCGCGCAACCGGTGGACACGGCCGAGGCGTACATCTACTTCCCGTCCGCTGCCCTGCAGGTGGTGGACGGGGCCGGCCTGCCGGCAAGCTCGGTGCAAGGGAGCAGCGCCTTCGACATGGAGCTGGCGAACGGTGTGGATAACAGCGCTGGCACGATCCACTACGCCGCTACCATGCTGGGCAGCTTGCTCACCGGCGACATTACCGTGGCGACCATCCGGTTCAAGGCCATCGGTCTCACGAGCCAGGGTGGGCTGCGCTTCCAGGTCTGGCCGCCGGAGAAGACGGATGTGACCTATCGCGGTCAGTCGGTGCTGACGGGTTGGCCGGCGGCGCCAGTGACCGTGCGGGGACCCGCGATGGTCTATTTGCCGGTTGTGTTGAAGGAGCGGCACGCCGGTGTGGCCCGGTTGGCGCGGTAGACGAAAGCACCGTACGATTTGATCGCCGAAGGTCTCCTGACCGAGGCGAATCGGGCTCGGTCAGGAGACCTT
>JBHHTZ010000706.1:0-2481 GCA_046753605.1 Anaerolineae bacterium | reverse complement strand
AGGAAACTCAGCGGCTTGCCGTGGCCGGCGGTCAGGGACCACAGGCTGAGCTTGGTCAGTTCGACGGCCAGTGGGTCTACGTCAACACCAAAGATGCAGGATTGAACGACGCGCCGTCGCCAGTAGGTCAACTCCGACTCATCCGCCAGGTCGGCCGTTGGCCCCAGGCCCAGGGAGACGATGTAGCGCGCCATGAAGCCGGTCGCTTCGACGAGGAAATGGCCGCTGCCCATGGCCGGGTCGAGGACTTTGACCGCCAGGATGTCGTCGATCAAGGCCTGCCGGCTGGTGGTGATGCGGTAGGCGCCGTCAGGTTGTCTGGTGGTATGACGTTGGCGAATGTCGTCAAGAGTTGGCCCGACGGTCTGCTCGACAAGCCATTGGACGATGTGATCCGGCGTGTAGTAGCTGCCGGTGGATTTGCGTTCGCCTGGCAGGTGATGCTCCAGCAGGTGCTCGTATATGCTGCCCAGGTGCCGGATTTCCAGGTCGCGGTAGTCCACGAAGGTGATCTGTCGTGTGACGGGGTCCTCGGTGCGCGCGAGAAGGTCGATGGCCTGCCGCAGATGGGTGTCTCCAACCCGGTTGTGTTCCAGGAATGGGTAGCGCTCAAGGTCGAACAGGCCGCCGTAGTGGGCCGGCACGTCCAGATCGGCGTTGCCGGCGTGGAGGACACGCCACAGCCGGCGCAGGTAGCTCCATATCTCGTCCATGGACGACACCGCCGGCTTCTCCTGACGGAGGTCGTCGCCGACGCGGCGCGTCAGGGCGTGGAGGCTGTAGCTTTCGGTGTATGCTCGATTCTGGTTGACGGGCAACTGGCGCCGGCTCTCGGCGTAGAGAATGAAAAGCAGCCAGTATAACACGATAAGGCTGTTGTCGTGGATGGCTTTGAGCGTGTCCGGCGTCGGTGAGAGTTCGTTGGCAGGGAAGCTGAGGAAGCCCTGTACCAGCAGTCGCAGGGCTTCGGCGGCCTGCTGTTTCAGGCGCTGACTCATGCGGTGTTTGTGGCTGTGAGCTGCCGTCAGCATGTTATTCTGCCAACACGGATTGTCCGTGAATGCCTCGCGTCGGAAGAAGAGGAAGAAGTACTTGAATGCGTCGATAGGCCCAATGCCGTTCCATTTCGCCGTGTCTCCGTCTATGGTCTGTTCAATGAGCGCCGGCAGATCTACCTCGTAGTAGGGATCGGTCTTGCCGGCTGTTTCTTGATGGTACAGCCGCCAGTACTTGCCGTTGGTCAAAATGCCCCATCGCAGGCCGGCATGTCGCATGTGCGTTCGGAGTTGGCCGGCTGGATTGATGTTGCTGCGAAGTTGCGGCGTGTTCTGTTCCGCCGGCGCGGGTTGGTCTAGCGGGCTATCCCAGGGCCGGCTGTGAACGATGACCAGATTGCTCTTGGGGTCGCCGGCGTGAATGACGAAGGCCGGCGCACGGGCGCCGTTTGCGGCAGGTGCAAAGCGGATCGAGGGGTGGGTCCCCAGGAGCCGAAGACGCATGGAGGGGACATGGTGTCCCAAGGCCTGGAGAACTGGTCGCACCCATTCGGATTCGGTGTGCGCCGCATCGCCAGGGCGTGGTGTGAATCGCTCCCAGATGGCTGTCAGCGTCTGGAGAGACACTTCGACATCGATTGCCTGCCAGTCGGGGAGTGCCGGCAACTGATGCGTCAGGTAATGGTCCGAGAACAGGAAGTTGTTTCGGTGTGTTTCAGTCATTGGTCGGTGGCAGGGTGTCTATGAGTGAGTCGGGTGGACCACTCAGCCGGAAGTCCAGGTGTGATCGTGTGGTTGCTTGGGCAGGGTCGGGCAGGGTATCAACCGAGTCCCTGGCTACCAGACAACTCGACCATGTGACTATCTGACTATGCAGTTGTAGGGATCTACTATATATTGTACCATAGAACGCGAAATTATGCAACCCCTAGTGGTTGGCATATCCGGCCCAGATTTTGACCAATTTCCAACCTGAAATCAACTCATGGTGGGGTATAATGATGCGTGCTCGCCTGGTATCATTTGAGCGCAAGAAGGAGAATAGTTGTGTCCCCGGAAACCCGCCCTGAGCCTGGTCGCCTTGCAGTGGCCGGCGTTGTGCTGGACGTCGAAGTGTGTGAAGTCGAAGTCGATGGTGAGGTTCATCATTTGACGCCGAAGGAGTGCCGGCTGCTGGCTGTTCTTATGCAGCATGCCGGTCAGGTGTTGACGCGTGAGTTTCTGATGGAGGCGGTGTGGGACACGACGTACGCCGGGGACACACGGACGCTGGAGGTGCATATTTCCTGGCTGCGGGCGAAGATCGAGGTGGACCGGAGTCATCCGCTGCGGATTCAGACGGTGCGGAAGGTGGGGTATCGGTTTGTGGGGTAGGGGCTGTCAACCCTTCGATGGACTCAGGACGTTGCGGATTGCCTGCGGCGAAGCGGATTAGCGGATGGGTGGTCAGCCCTTCGACGGGCTCAGGACGGCGCGGAATGCCTGC
>JBHHTZ010000705.1:0-2484 GCA_046753605.1 Anaerolineae bacterium | reverse complement strand
CGGTGATGCTTTCGGTAGCCGGCCGCAAATCGGAATGGGCCACCCGCACGCCGTCTTCGCGAGCGGCGATATAGGCCAGGTTGCCATCGGCCACCACCGCCGAATACAGCATGTCCAGATGATACTTTCTGACGACCGAGGGGCTTCGAGGATTGACGATATCTACCAGCCAGGCGCCGCCGTAAGTATCAACCATGTAGGCATAGGCGCCGCTCAGCGATATCCCGGTCATAGTGGTGTTCGGCGGGTTGAGTTGGCCCACTTTGCGTGGATTGCTCTTGTCGCGGATGTCCAGCACGACCAGTCCTTCCCAACCTTTGGCTACGTAGGCGTAGTTCCCCGAAATAGCCACATCCCAAACCGGGTACGGTACGCTTAGCCAGTTTGGATGTGAAGGCGGAGCCGGGATGACCGGGCCGGTATAGTGGCCCACCACTTGTGGATTGGTTGGATTGCTGATATCCACGATGAACAACCCGCTGAACAGAGCGGTCACGTAGGCGTAGTTTCCTTCGATGATGACTTTGACCGGGCCGGAGCCATGGGGGTCCGGTATATCAACTTTACCTACACCTTCGGTCCCGGGGACAGCCACCGGCGTGCTGCGATTTGTGCTTGTGCCGTCGCCCAACTGGCCATATCCGTTATACCCCCAGCACTTGACTCCGTCGCCCATGGTCAGGGCACAGGTGTTCCACCAACCGGAGGAGATGGCCTGCACGCCGCTGCTCAGCCCGACGACGTCCACCGGCGTGTGACGGCTTGTGGTGGTGCCGTCGCCCAACTGGCCATACCAGTTCCACCCCCAGCACTTGACCCCGCCGCCCATGGTCAGGGCGCAGACGTCAAGAGCGCCGGCAGCGATGGCCTGCACGCCGCTGCTCAGCCCCACCACGTCCACCGGCGTGTGGCGGTCTGTGGTCGTGCCGTCGCCCAACTGGCCATAGTGGTTATACCCCCAGCACTTGACCCCGCCGCCGGTGGTCAGGGCGCAGGAGTGACTGCCACCGGTAGCGATGGCCACCACGCCGCTGCTCAGCCCGACCACATCCACCGGCGTCGTGCGGTTTGTGGTCGTGCCGTCGCCCAACTGACCAGAATCATTACGCCCCCAGCACTTGACCCCGCCGGCGGTGGTCAGGGCGCATCCGCCAGTGATGGCTTGCACGCCGCTGCTCAGCCCGACCACATCCACCGGCGTGGTGCGTTGCGTGGTCGCGCCGTCGCCCAACTGGCCAAACCCGCCAGCCCCCCAGCACTTGACCCCGCCGGCGGCGGTCAACGCGCAGGTGTGGTAAGCACCGGGGGCGATGGCCGTCACGCCGCTGGTCAGCCCGCTCACGTCCACTGGCGTGTAGCGGCGCGTAGTCGTGCCGTCGCCCAACTGGCCAGAATCATTACGCCCCCAGCACTTGACCCCGCCGTTCACAGTCAGTACGCAGGTATGAAAATCACCGGCAGCGATGGCCGTCACGCCCTTCTTGGCGGGATTGGCCGGGTCAGAGATATCCAGGACGTCCAGTCTGTCATTGCCATAATCGGGGACGTAGGCGTAGTTGCCGTACACCCCGGCGCGGCCGCCCGTGTGGAAATTCTGTCCGAGCACATAATGCCCCACTTCACGGATCTCGGCCGGGTCTGAAACGTTGACGATACGCCAGTACTTGTCATCACTGAGGTAGGCATAGTCGCCGGAGACATCCACCCCACTGATATAATTCTTGCCGTACGAATTGTGGGTTTGTTCGCTCTGGCCCAGTTTGAAGTGGCCCACCTCGCGCGGCGCGCTGGGGTCCGAAACATCCAGCACACGCAGCCCTTCGTTGTTGTCGGCCACATAGAGGTGGCTGCCGGACAGAGCCACATCGTAGGTGGCGCCGTCGGTGTCGTAGCTGCCCACTTCTTCCAGCGGCGGCAGCTTAAAGTCGCACTGCGCGCTGAGGCGGTAGAGGCGCCGGTGCTCGCTGTCGCCCGGCGCGCCGGGGATGGTGTCTGCCTGGTCGTAGACGCCGGCGCCGCAGATGGAGCTGAAACCTTTCTTGCTCAGGTTGTAGTCTTCGGCGCTGGATGTGTAGCGATATTTGTCGCCGACCACCTGGCGGTCGATGCTGACCCGTGGGGCCAGGGTGTCGATCTCGCCGTTCCAGACGTTGCGGCTGTTGGCAGACGTGTCGTGCAGGCCGGCGTTGTCGCGGCCGCGCAGGTCAATCTGGTAGTTCCCTTCCAGGCCGGCGGGGACATGGTAGCTCCAGTTGGCCGGCGGCGTGAAGGGGGGCGGGGTGGGAAGTGCCGCGCTGAGCACAATCAGGCCATCCCAATCGGCCACGTAGGCATAGGTGTGACCCTGCGGGTCACCTACCGCCACGGCCACACCATAGGCATAGCCCGGCGTGTCGTAGCTGTCCGCTTTGGCCGGGTGGGCCGGGTCACTGATGTCTATCATCCACAGGCCGTCCTGGTAGTCTGCCACATAGGCATGGTTTC
>JBHHTZ010000704.1:0-2486 GCA_046753605.1 Anaerolineae bacterium | reverse complement strand
TACACGGTGCGCTACCACCTGGGCGAGCTGTACGAAGACTACGTGGTCGAAACGCGGATGATCAAGAAGAGCAACCACCTGCGCTCGAGCTATGCAAACCGCCCCATCGGGGTGCCGGCGGATCGGGATGCGATTGTGGATGTGATTCAGGAGCATCTGGCAACGGGATCGGGTGAGGGGTAGGCCGGCGTTGGGGGGGTATTGCGTACTGCGTATTGCGTGAGCGGATGGGAGATCAGTGATGAGTGCTGAGCGTGAAGAACTTCGCCATCGACTGGTTGAGCGATTGGATCAACTTGACGAAGAGGGAATGCGGCAACTCGACGCTCTGCTGAGGGGCGGGGGGATCGGGTTGCCGGCGGCTGATGCCGGCGCTCCCGAGCCGAAGCTGCTCAGCCGCCGGCAATTGCTGGCGGGTCTGCTGGCCGGCGGTGTGGTGCTGGGTGGCAGCAATACGGCGACGGCTTTGTTTGCGCGAGAACAGGGCGTGGAGGTTGGCCGGCAGTTGGGCGCCGAGGCAGCCCGTGTGCAAGTGATGACAGAGTCTGCGCCTGCGTTGCAGAAGATGCAGGCCGAGATCGACACGCTGCGAGGATTGGTGGCTCACTACGAAGCGTTGGAAAGGATCGACATCGACCTGGCTCTGGTTCGGTCTATCGAGAACTTCGAGCTGTCGCTGGCCGGCCTGCCGGCTCTCAGCGGGCCTCTCGCCGATGGGGTCGACACTGTGCAAAGCGCTGTTGATCGGTTCCAGGAGGCCATGCCTGCCATTAAGCAAGGCATCGCGCAGGTGGATGACGCGCTGGACTCGCTGGATGAGCGACTCGACTCGTTGCGCGAGAGTCTGGAGGCAGTTGTGGAGCGCACGGCGCCCGTTGCCGACGTCCTGGGTGACTTTTTCGACACGGTGCTGTCACGGATTCCCTTTGGCATTGGTGAGCGCATTGAGCTGGTCGTGCAGCGTCTTCGCCAGTTGATCGACGGTGTGCCGGCGACCATCGCCTCGGTTCGAGATCGTCTCCTGAGCCCTCTACGATCGACGTGGTTTGCCGATTCGGATGAAGATGGCGTGCAGGCCGGCCTGCTCACGCCGATCCGGGCGCAACTGCTGGATCCGGCCGGCCAACTCTTGACCGGCCTGGACAATGTGGCCCAGGACTGGCAGCGGGAAGTTGTGGAACCGGCCCGCCGCACACTGGCCGAGCGCGAGGCCGTTCGGCAGGCGCTGGATGAGTACAAGCGGAGGCATCGATTAACCTGACAACGCAACGCGAAAGTGCACCCTCTCGTTCGCCCATCTCAACCCCTTTGATCGCCGAAGGTCTCCTGACCGAGGCGAATCGGGCTCGGTCAGGAGACCTTCGCCCATCAAGGATCAGTGTCTCAAAACTGATCACTGACCACTGATCACTGACCACTGGATTAACGCGGAGTCGATAAGTGACGCCAACCCTGACTTTCCCCAACGGCTTCCTCTGGGGCACAGCCACAGCCGCACACCAGGTTGAAGGGGGGAACTTCAACAACGATTGGTGGGCCTGGGAGCAGACCGGCCACATCGTGGATGGCGGCACTTGCCGCATCGCCTGCGACTGGTGGCTGCGCGCGGAGGCGGATTTCGATCGGGCGGCGGCGTTGGGGCAGAACGCGCACCGTCTGTCCGTCGAGTGGAGCCGCATCGAGCCGGCCCCCGCCCGCTGGGACGACACAGCCATCGCCCGCTATCGCCAGATGCTGGTAGCCCTGCGGCAGCGCGGCATCACCCCGATGGTGACACTGCATCACTTCACAACTCCCCTGTGGCTCGTCCGAGAGGGGGGCTGGGAGCGCCCGTCGGTGGTAGAGGACTTTCGGCGCTTCACCGAAAAGGTCGTTGGGGAGCTGGGAGATCTGGTGAAGCTGTGGGTCACGATCAACGAGCCGATGGTGTACGTGTTTCAGGGATACTTCGAGGGGCGCTGGCCGCCGGGGAAGAAGAACCCCGTGGCCGGCATCCGCGTCGCCCGGCACATGGTGATGGCCCACGCAGCCGCCTATCACACCATCCATCGTCTCCAGCCTGAGGCCCAGGTTGGCATTGCCAAGCACATGCGAGTGTTTGACCCGCTGACGTCCTCGCCGCTGGATCGGGCGGTCGCCAGATTGCAGGATTTCCTCTTCAACCGCATGTTCCTGGACGCGCTGACCGACGGCGTTTTTCGGCTGCCCCCGCGCCGCCGCATCCCCGACGCCATCGACAGCCAGGACTTCATCGGGCTGAACTACTACGCGCGCGACCGCGTGGCCTTCGACCTCGGCTCGCCGGCCACGCTGTTTGGCCGGCTGACCACCACGCCCGGCGCCGAGACAGGGCCGCCCGGATGGGGCGAGATGTATCCGGAGGGCATCTATCGGCTTCTGAAGCGGCTGTCGAGCTGGAAGAAGCCCATCTTCATCACCGAGTGCGGCGTGCCGGACACCGCCGACATGGATCGACCGCGCTTCCT
>JBHHTZ010000703.1:0-2490 GCA_046753605.1 Anaerolineae bacterium | reverse complement strand
AGCCTGGTCGAAGTGCCAATCTTTTTCCGCAAACGATCAACTCCCCACGCCGTGGGGGGCAGTCTGGAGGTAAGTGAATGATCGTCAAAACATTAATTATACTGATGTTGGGATTCTGGGCCGTGCTGGCCCTGTGGCCTGAATTGCGAGGCCGACTGTATCAGCCGGCGCCGGTACGCGCCGAACGGCCAACCAGTCGCCGGCCAGGGGGTGGGACATGGTAAAAGATCCCGTATGTGGCATGGAAATCGAGGAGCAGACAGCGGCCGCCACACGCAGCGTCGATGGCACGACGTACTACTTCTGCTCCGATCACTGTGCCGCGCAGTTTGACGCGGCCCCGGCTGAATTCGTTGTCAAGGCACCGCCGGCCACCGTCACCGATCCCGTGTGTGGCATGAGTATCGACCCCGCCGGCGCGGTCGCCACCCGTGACGTTGCCGGACAGACGTACTACTTCTGCTCCGACTCTTGTGTGGAGAAATTCGACGCCGACCCAGACGTCTATACCGGGCAGCATCCCGAACCCGAAATGCCAGCGGTGATCGGCTCGGCCACCACCGGCGTCAACCCAGAGTTGGCCGGCCCCCTGCGAGCCGAATTACCCATTGTCAACCTGGACTGCGCCACCTGCGTCCAGACCATCGAGCGGGTGCTGAATGACCTGGACGGCGTCCAGAAGGCCACCGTCAACTTCGCCACAGCCAAGGCCCACGTCACCTACGACCCCGCACAGGTCTCCCTGGCCGGCATCGAGCGGGCCATCCGCAAGGCCGGCTACACGGTGGGCAGTGCGAGGACCCAGATCGGCATCCAGGACCTGCGCTGCGCTTCGTGTGTCACTTTCATCGAGGAGGCCCTGCAAGCCACGCCCGGCGTGCTCAAGGCCGCGGTCAATGTGGCGACGCAGCAGGCGGATGTGGAGTACGTGCCTGGCATGGCCACCCTGGCCGCCCTGCGCCAGGCTATCGAGTCCACCGGCTACAAGACCGTGGAATTGGCCCCCGGTGCCCCGCCCGAGGACGCCGAGCGGGCTGCGCGCCTGGCCGAGTACCGCGACCTGCGCAATCGCTTCGCCGTCGCCGCCGGCCTGGCCGCGGCAGTGCTGGTGCTCACCTTTGGCGAGTTCATCCCCGGTCTGCGGGCCATCCCCCGCCAGATCAACTGGGTCATCCTGTTTGTGCTGACCACGCCGGTGCTCTTCTGGGCCGGCAGCCGCTTCTTCATCGGAGCCTGGAGCGCCTTCCGCCACCGCACCGCCGACATGAACACCCTGATCGCCCTGGGCACGGGCGCGGCTTACCTCTACTCGGCGGCGGCCACCTTCCTGCCCGGCCTGCTGCCGGAGGGGTTGCGGGAGGTTTACTTCGACACCACCGCTATCATCGTCGCTCTGATCTTGCTGGGGCAACTCCTGGAGGCCCGCGCCAAAGGCCAGACCAACGAAGCGATCCGCAAGCTCATGGGCCTGCAGGCCAAGACCGCCCGCGTGGTGCGCGATGGCAAAGAGGTGGACATTCCGGTCGAGGAAGTGCTGGTGGGTGACGTCGTCATCGTCCGGCCGGGGGAGAAGGTGCCGGTCGATGGCGTCGTAGTCGAGGGCACCTCAGCCGTGGACGAAAGCATGATCACGGGCGAATCAATGCCGGTGGGCAAAGCGCCGGGCGACGAGGTGATCGGCGCCACCATCAACAAGACCGGCTCCTTCCGCTTCCGGGCCACCAAGGTGGGCAAGGACACCGCCCTGAGCCAGATCATCCAGTTGGTACAGCAGGCCCAGGGCACCAAAGCGCCCATCCAGCGCCTGGCCGACGTCATCTCCGGCTACTTCGTGCCGGCGGTGATCCTGGTCGCCATCTGGAGCTTCGCCATCTGGTTCGTCTTCGGGCCGCAGCCACCGCTGCTGCACGCCCTGGTGACAGCGGTGACGGTGCTGATCATCGCCTGCCCGTGTGCCCTGGGCCTGGCCACGCCCACCTCGATCATGGTGGGCACCGGCAAGGGCGCAGAGAACGGCATCCTGATCCGCTCGGCCGAAGCGCTGGAGACGGCGCACAAGCTGGACGCGATTGTGCTCGACAAGACCGGCACCATCACCAAAGGCAAGCCCGAACTGACGGACGTTGTGATTTCAGATCGCAGATCGCAGATTGCAGATGTAGCCTTTGATGCCTCCCCCATCCTGCAACCACCTGCCAGTGCCGTGGGAGGCAGCGGATTGGGAACGGCAGACCTGGACTCTGCTTCCCAATCTGAAATCTCCAATCTGAAATCTGAAATCCTGCGGCTGGCGGCGAGTGTCGAGAAGGCATCGGAGCATCCATTGGCGCAGGCGATCGTGGATAGCGCCAAAGCGCGCCAGATTGAGCTGGTTGACGCCACGGACTTCGAGGCGATACCGGGCCACGGTGTGACTGCGGTCGTAGAAGGGCACGCGTTGGCCCTGGGAAATCTGAAGCTGATGCAGCAGATAGAGGTCGCCCTGGATGG
>JBHHTZ010000702.1:0-2494 GCA_046753605.1 Anaerolineae bacterium | reverse complement strand
GGGTCCCTTGGCACTACCGCAAAGTCAGGCGTTGGCAGCCAGCGATACCACAACCGGCATCAATCGCTCCACCTACGCCATCTCTCCATCTCAGGTGGCGACCCACACGGCCTATCTCCCACTCATACTGAACGACTACATTGAACACCCAAGGTTTAGCGGCCCGCCACAGCCACAGGCTACCACGAGTGAAGTGAGCGCTAGCTTAAGAAGGTATCGGAAAACTCTGAACCTTCCTCCCCTAAACGATGTAGTGATGTGAAGTCGAACAGATGTTCCTTCTTGCCGGGCCGCGTACCATCGGATGGCAACGTTTTTGGCCTGCTAAGGGCCTAAAGCATCAGCCCGTGCCGGCGCAAGGCCCTGATCAACCCGCCGGCTGCCCATTCAGGAGCCCCTCTGTAAGGTTGGAACAGAGGGGAGATCGTCCCTGTATTCGGCTGTCGCAAGGCGGTGACTTATGCAGCTTGCCGACTCGTTGGCTGATGCCGAGCCAAGAGGCGCATGTCCATCACGAAGGCAATCATCAGGCCCGCAATGTGGTTCATGTCATCGCTGCGATAGGGGGCTTTGTCCCCATGGTGATTCGCCTTCGCCAAGCCAAACCGTCCTTCGGACGCGAACCGTTCAAGTTGGGCAGCTTTGTAGGCCTCGGTTTGACAGTGCACTCGGTTGGCTTGCCACCGCCGATGGTCATCCGGGTTGAGGGTGAATTGCTTGGGCTGTCCCTCGCCGCTGGGATAGCACCGCTGATACAGTGGGCAGCCCGTGCAAGCGCTGCCTTCATAGGTCTGGCGTCCCTGTTGCGGGTTACCCTTGAGGATCAGCGGTTGACCGCTGGGACACACCGGCTCGGGCAGGCCCGCCACCCAAGTCACCCGATCGGTCCCATAGCCTCCGTCCCGGGGTGGCGCGTGGGCCCGCGAGGTGATATGTCCCACAATGTCCTCCTGATCCAGATAGGTATGCACCTCCGGATCGTCGAAGGCACTGTCAGCCGCTGCAGCCCGGGGCGTTCCCACCCGCTGGATATGGGCATTCAGCGCCGGCTTGAACAATTTCACCTGCTTGAGATTGCCGGCCCCCCACACCACGGCGGTAATCACCTGCTGCAATCCATCCACCACAAAGCCCATCAAGTATCCACAGAACCAGGTGTAGCTGGTCGTCCGTCCCACCCGAGCGTCAGGGTCACCCCGGGTGTGAGGCAACCGTCCCATCACCCGCTTGGCGATCCCGGTCAACCAGCCACGCACATCCTCGGCTGGCCCTTCGCCCCCTTGATGGACTCGGGACGTCGCAGGCTCAGGAGGAGCCTCGGCATTTTCGGCTGGCAGAAGCGGCGCTTCCTGCGTAGCTTCCTCCAACAAGGCGTCCACAATCGCGTCACTGGTGGTTTTCCAGGCCGGTTCGGCCTCCTTGGCCTGCTGCTCCCACACTTCCACGCTCTCCAGAACCCGCTCCGGCTTCACGTCTTTCAGTGCCTTGTGGGGCAGCACTTCCAACGCCACCTCTGCTGCCAGGCTGCCCAGTGCCTCGGCCAAGGGCGTCTCCGGCCTCTGGTCCGCCCAGACCAATTCCAGGTAACGCATCAAAGCCCGCGTCAAGATCACTGCCCGCTCGTATGGACTCCAGCGATACCCCGACGCCACCACGGCCGTCAGATCGAAGTGTACCAACTCATTGGATATCAACCCGGCTTCCATGCAGGCCGCCACCGCCAGGGTCAAGATGCGCTCAAAGCCGGCCACCCCCAACCGGTTCCGCAGTTCGTACAACGCGTCATGCGCGGGAAACGGCCCGAACACCCCAAAGCCACAGAACCAACACCACACAATGTTCTCTTTGATCCGCGCCAGGACGGTTGTTTCATGCGGCACCCCGTACAAGAACATCAACACCAACATCGCCACCAATTGCGCCGGCGCCCAGGCCAGCCGGCCCCCATGGGCATTCTTGTACGCCGGGCCGGCGATACGATTGATCTCCGCCCAGTCAATCACCTGCCACAACCTCACCAACTCGTGGTCGGTGGGCACTTTCACCAGAAACAACAGCCAGCTCAGGACATCGATGCAGTTCGCTTTCCAGCGTGGGGCGTCTTCCCTCGGCTCGCGCTGCGTCATCACCCGTTGCCTGAGCACAATCACCGGGTACTTCCCGATAGCTGCCAACAGTTGCGTCAACAAAGCCGACCAGCCCTTGCGAAACACTTCCTTGGGCAACCGAATGTCGATCCCATCCGGCTTGACAGAGATGGTCGATTGGCCGTATCCTTGTATTGTCGCTCCCATGGCTTCCCTCCTGTTCGTGGAGTGGTATCTGACGAACGAGAGGATAGCACATTGGGAGCGATTTGTGTATTTCCTCCATCAGCCGACCATCTGGAAATGATGTCAGATGTTAGCTAAACATAATGAAGAGTTTTCCGATACCCTCTTAATGTAGTTGGGTTGGCTCATGATCGATACCCCTTTTGCTTTAATCGCTGAAT
>JBHHTZ010000701.1:0-2495 GCA_046753605.1 Anaerolineae bacterium | reverse complement strand
CAGGGCCAGGGCCAGCAGCAGGCCGGCGATGGATACGGCGGTCAGTAGACGGAAGCGGTTGCGACACATGGTAACCCACCTCGTCGAGCTTGCAGGGTAATGCTTGAGGGAACGAGCGAATGCAGAGCTACCAGTGTAGTTGCCGCTGGCAAACTTCATCTCCACCTCCGCGTTTTCCTGCCCATCCGCGGTTGTTTCCCCCAACGCCACCACCGATAACTTCTCCAGACGGGACCCATAGGCCGGCGTGCGCAGCATAACCGTGATGCGTGCGGTACGGGCTGGTGGATGGCATAGCGGGTCGTGCCGGCTTGGGCGAGGCCGGCGGTGGGAACTAGGCAGGATCGATTGGAGTGGGCTGAAGAGAAGCGATAGCAAAACAACCTGAGAATCACGGCCTGGTCAAGTGCGGCTACCCGGCATTGAAGTGGGCTAATCCGACGCTTTCTTGCCAGGTCCGACGTCTCTGACAAGTGGCCGGGTAGTCCGGTAGTCGGGTGGCTGATCTGACTAGCTGAGCCAACGATTGCTGGCAATTATTCTAGTCTGGCAATGAGTGCCTCTAAATCCTCATAGTCATAGGGTGGTCGCCGTCGAATTCCCAACACCCAGGCCCAACCTTCGTCATCGTTCACCGCGTACACAATTCGCCACCGCTCTATTCGCAATCGGTGCAATGTCACACCTGGCGGGACGTCCAGGCCGGCCACATCCAAGGTCCGGCTTCGAGGCGGTCGAGGATCATCGGCCAACCCGTCTATGGCGCGCATGAGCCGCTGGCGCACGTTTCCTGGCAAACGCTTCGGCGCGGCGTGAACCTCGGGTTCGAGCCATAGCTCACGTCGCGTCATGCCCTGGCTCCATCTTAGAGAGGTCCCACTCCGCCCTGACTGCTTCCCATCTCAGTGCTCCTGCCTTCTTCGGCCCTTCTCGTAGACGGGGCAAAGCTTCCTTCACAAGGGCTCGATCTTCAAGGTTTTCCAGCCAATCCAACAGCAGTTCCCAGGCTTCGATCCTTATCTGCACAGCAGATAGCCGGCCTTCCTGATCCACTACAAACTGAGCCGATTCCAGTATTTCCAATGCACTCATTGGCTTTCCTCCGTCGCTGTTCGCTCAGTAGCCTTCGGTGTGTGACTGCTCTTGTTGCAGAAGTATAGCACGCTTGCCGGGCTAGCTCCAAGTAGACAGTTTTGTTGCCGACGCTATGTTTCCTGATGAATAGATCGTGTGGTGGGTAGCGTTGCTCCCCGATGCTCTCTCAGTGGCCTACACGGGTTCAAGCGCCTGGTACGGGGGCCGGCATCGCCGGCTCAACCTCCGGCACATACCCACAGAACGGGTCCTCGGCCAGATAATTCCCCGTCACGCCGTAGGCGCGGGCACGCGAGCCGGCGCAGATGGTGCGGTACTCACATCGGCCGCAGCGGCCCTGGAGCTTGTCGGGGTTGCGCAGGTCCAGAAACAGCGGGTGATGGCGATAGACGTCCACCAGGGAGTCACGGCGGACGTTGCCGGCTACCACCGGCAAGAACCCCGACGGGTAGATTTCGCCGATGTGGGAGATGAAGACGAAGCCGTTGCCGGAGTTCATCCCCGGCAGGAAACGGCCATTGCCCGAGCGGCTTTCGGCCAGCACCTGCAAGGGAGTCGTGCCCTGCTCCTCGGCGATTCGCTCCAGCACAACGCGGCGGTAGAACGAGGCCTCCACGGCGGTGATGTGTGCGTCCAGCTTCGACGTCTGATCGTACAGCCAGTTTGAGACCTCCTCGTACTGCTGGGCCGGCGCGCGCTCCAGCGCCTCGCCGCGTCCCGTCGGCACCAGGTAGAACACCTCCCAGCGGGCAGCGCCCAGGTCTGTCACCAGACGGGCCATGTCGTTCAGCAGGGCCATGTTGTACGTGGTAATCGTGGTGTTGATCTGCAAGCGCAGCCCCAGGTCCCGCACGACGCGCGCTGCCCGCACCGACAGATCGAAGGAGCCGGCCACGCAGCGGAACGCGTCGTGAGTCTCGGCGGTGGGGGCGTCGATGCTGATGGAGACGGTGCTGATGCCGGCCTGGCGTGCCTTGCGCAGGTTCTCGCGGTTCAGCAGGGGCGTGCCACTGGGGCTCATGCTCGGATGCAGGCCGATCTGCGTGGCGTGGGCGATGAAGTCGAAAATGTCGGGGCGCTTCAGCGGGTCGCCGCCGGTGAAGACGAACATCGGCTGCCCGAAGCGCCGGATCTCGTCAAGCAGTGCGAACCCTTCCTCGGTGGTCAGCTCACGCGGGTCCCGCTGATCCTGCGCCTCCGCCCGGCAGTGCACACACGCCAGATCACACGCGCGCGTCACCTCCCAGATGACGAGGAAGGGACTCTGATTGAAGTCGAGCTTTGCAAAGGGGGGACGCCCGTTGCCGGGACGTATGCCAGTTGTCTTTCGTTTGTTCAACGGTTTGCTCCTTCAAATCGGATATTGGGTACTGGGTATTGGGTATTGGATATTAGGTATT
>JBHHTZ010000700.1:0-2502 GCA_046753605.1 Anaerolineae bacterium | reverse complement strand
TATTATCGTACCTGGCCTACCTACTCCTCCATCGCAGCCGGCCTCAGTCCGGGGAGCGGTTGGCCGGCCTCTTCTGGGGCGATTGGCCAGATCGCAGAGCGTGCGATTCCCCTGCCCACTGCCCTCGGGCGTATCCATTCCTGTCCCCACCCCCGAAAAATATCAAGCCGGCCAGGGGGGTGGACCATGGGTCGCCAACAGTTGGTCGGCCAGTTCATCGTAGAAGGAGATGAGGGTGGGCAGGGCTAACGGCTTGAGCATAATGGGGAGGTCCTTGACCTTGTGAATGTGGCGCAGCATGCCGGCCAGATAGAACTCTGTCAACCCGAGATCCTTTTGCCTGGCCATGGGGATGAGCCGGTTGAGATCGTAGCCGCACTCATGAACGAGAAAATACAGATCGACGAAGTCCTTGGCATCGGCTCTGCCCAGAATCGCCGTGACCTTGTTGGCCGCAATGTCCACCAGGGAATCCACGATGACGCCCTCGCACCACCGCTTCTCGCCGAACTGGGTGCCCGGTTCCTGGACAAGGTCGGCTTTCAGGGTCTCACCGTTGGGGGCGGTCAGGTCAAGTCGCAGGAAGTGTGGCGAAAGGCGTCGCGCTCCGACCTCCCATCCCATCTCATCGCCGATCGTCAGCGCGGTGTCCTGTGCTGCATCCAGGGCTCCGTCCTCCAGCGTGAACAGGTCTACATCGTCGCTGAGCCGATGGTGCAGGTAGAATCCTGCCAGCGCGGTGCCGCCGGTCAAGAAGAATCGCTGACCGACGTCGTAGGCGAAGAAGTGGGTCAGAAACTCCTGCTGAAGAGGTGTGAGAATGCCGGGCTGCAGGCTGGGCGCCGGCTCCAACTCGTACGGGGGTTTTGATTCTTTCAGCGCCTGTGGGGCACGGTCGCGTGACCACACCTCCAGCGCGTGGGCCCACAGCTCCCGCTGGTGGGGCGTTCGGAAGTGCAGTTGATCGAAGTAGGTGCGGATGTCGTCCAGAGTGACATAGGTCCAGATGTCGTCCCAGTGGGCAGAGTTGAGGATGCGGCTGATGACCCAGGCCTTGCGATACTCATCGTCGCCGGCCAGGATCTCGCGCACGTCCTCTTCGCTGAGATCGTAGTCCCAGAAGAAGTACACGCGCTTGCGCGCGGATGTTCGCCTCAACTGCCTGGATTCGTCCATTGTTACTTGTCAGCAACGTTGTTACTCAGCCACCCTCCCGCAGGTTGCGATGCGCAATGGTCTTGCATTCGAAAAATGGCCTTGAGGCACCGGTTCTTGTCCAGAAAGGCTTCAACCTGCGGGAGGGTGAGTAGCTACCCGGCAACCAAGTATAACCGGGGCACACTGGTTGGTCAAATGACCAACGACGGATTTGCTGCCGGCTTGTAGCTTGACACTGTTGAATGAGCCATGCGTAGGCCCCTTCCCCCGGCCCCTCCCCCAAAATCTGGGGGAGGGGAGCTGAGTTCCCCCCTCTCCCAGGGTTGGGAGAGGGGGGCTAGGGGGGTGAGGGCCAGCTAGCGGCGTAATCTAACAATGTCAACGTAGTCACCCTTCTGCCAGATTGTCAAAATGTGAGACCTGAAACCGAAAGGCCCAGTCATAACGAACAAAAGGAGGAACCAACATGCGAACGTGGTTAGCAGTGATTGGAATCGGGTTACTGATGGCGGTGACGCTGGTCGCCGGCTCAGTGGCGGCCGGCCCGCCCGTTCAGTCCCCCGACTCGACGACGGCGGTGCTGGCCGGCCCGGTCGCCAGCAAGATCAGCTACCAGGGCCGGCTGACCGATGCCGGCGGCAATCCGCTCAACGGCAACTACAACCTGGTCTTCCAACTGTGGGACGACCCTACCGCCGGCAGCCAGGTGGGGAGCGACATCGTGAAGAACGGCGCGCCGGTCACTGACGGCCTCTTCACCACTGACCTGGACGTGCAGCAGCTCAATTTCGACGGCCAGGCGCTGTGGATGCGGGTGCAGGTCAACGGCCAGTGGCTCTCGCCCCGCCAGGAGTTGCTGCCTGTGCCCTATGCCCTCAGCCTGCGACCCGGTGCTCAGATCGGCGCCAACAACAGCGCATCCGTCCTGGTGGTAGGCAACCAGGGCACCGGCACGGGCATCAGCGCTTCCAGCAACCAGGGCTGGGGCATGGACGTGTACAGCAGCGAGGATGTAGCTCTCTACGCCTCCGCCGGCACGATACCCCTGATCCTCATCACGGGCAAGCAGGCCGTGGTTGCCTACGGCGAGGACAACGGCGTCATCGCCTGGGGCGGACAGACGGGTGGCTCGTTTGAAGGCTCCACCGGCGTCAAGGGCACCGGTGGCACGCGCGGCGTCCACGGCCTGACCGAGAGTACGGCCGAGGGCGCGGCTGGCGTCTACGGAGAATCCACCAACATGCTAGCCGACGGCGTGCGCGGACAGGGCGCGCACGGCGTTCACGGTGTCGGCTTCACGGGCGTCTTCGGCGAAGGCGATGTCGGCGTCAGCGGTGCGGGTAT
>JBHHTZ010000699.1:0-2504 GCA_046753605.1 Anaerolineae bacterium | reverse complement strand
TACCAGCGCCGGCATCTGGCCACAGACGCTCAACGACCTCCGACTCCAGATGCCCCAGGCCACCTTCGACACCTGGCTGAAAGGCGCCACCGCCGCGCTACACGGCGACACCCTGACCGTCCTCGTCGGCAACCCCTTTGCCCAGGACTGGCTCGAACGCCGCCTGCGCCCCAAGATCGAGCGCGCCGTCGCCGGCATCGCCGGCCGGCCCCTCGACGTCGTTTTCAGCACCACGTCAGACGATCACACCGACGTCGCCGGCCACTCCCGCCCCGATCTACCGCCCGATTCCACGCTCCCAGCCCCCGGCCCGGGCGAGATCGCTGTGGAGCTGGTCGAGTTCGACCCGGCCAAGCGCGGCTTCGTCATGACCGCCAACTACGCCATCCGCTTCTGGCACCCCTACCTCGGTTTGCGGCCCTTTGCCCTGTGGCTGACGCTCAAGTCGTTCGCCTTCCACGCCGAGGGCGATGCCCGCCCCAGCATCCAGACCCTGGCCGACATCGTCGCCGGCGGCAACCGCTATGCCCTCACCGGACGCGCCGCCTGCAACGGCCGCCGGCGCCAGGTCGGGGCGCTAGAAGTCCTGGAGGAAGAGCGGATCGTCTGGGTCCTGCGCACCGGCGAGGGGGGCAAGACCCGCTATCACTTCCGTGTCCTGGACAGCCTCCCCCTCCTGACGCCCGCCCAGGTCAAACGCCTGCCGGGCAACCTGCAAGCAGCTCACGCGCGCTTCATCGACCGCTGCGCCATCGACTTCCAGGAGTGGCGCCAGATGACCTTGCCGACGCTGGCCCGCGTGTCCCCAGGCTAGCTGCTACCTATGTCCCAGGACATAGCTCATCTGTTCGGATTCGAGTGTGGGGGACCGGGGGCTACCTATGTCCCGGGACATAGCTCATCTGTTCTACCTATGTCCCACGACATAGCCTACCTATGTCCCACGACATAGCCTACCTATGTCCCGGGACATAGCGAATAAGATAATACCAATATAGATATCCAGAGGAGAAGAATATAAGAATATATTGGGGCTTTTCTCTAAAGCAGCGAGCTTCGATCACTGCGAGCGCTACAACCCCATCTGAAACGCACAAGGGAAAGGAGACCATCACATGCCCTCAGATACCCAATACGGTGAACTAACAACTGAGTCAGAGATCGAACACTACCAAATCTGGGTGTCAATCGACCTCGCCGCGCCATCCATTGCCCCCGACCTCGCCGCAGAGATTGGACTGAATGAAAGCATCGTGCTCCTTCAGATTGACCGCTGGATCCGGCACTCCAACATCGTGCGCGATGGCCGGCGCTGGACATGCCAAAGCGCTCAGGACATGCAACGCAAAGCCTTTAAGTGGTGGGGTCTGGACACCATCGAGCGCGCCCTGGTCAGCCTGGTCGAACAGCAACTGATCCTGACCACTGACGAATACAACCAACACCCAGATGACCAGACGCCGTGGTTCGCTCTGAATCCCCAGGGTTTCAAGATCCTCGGGAGCATCGAATTGAGATGTGTCGCTTAGGGGATGTACGACGATGCCATAGACTACCCATAGACTGCCCAGACCACTGTTCCCTGAAACGAGAGGCCCGGACATATGACCAGACTGCTACTAATGCCGTTCACCCTGATGACCATGCTTCTCCTCACAAGTCTAGCCACTCAACCTTTCAATCATTCCACCTCAAAAAAGCTGGAGATCAGCCATTCCCCCCTATGCGGTTGTCCACCCAACCACATCCCTTCGATAAACTCAGGACGCCGCAACTGCATGACCGCCGGCGAATGGCTCCGGGCTCAAATTGGCGTTTGGCAGTTCGCCTACGAGGGCCGCGACATTCGAGACCGGAAACAACATCCGGCTACGTTCCCGATCAGTCTCGCCGGCCAGGTGATCTCTCTGTTCACTCACGTGGGGGAGCTCGTCGTCGATCCATTCGTGGGGAGCGGCACGACACTGGTGGCGGCCAGGGACTTGCACCGCTCATGGTGAGCTTGTCGAACCGCAACGCAATAGGCTTTGACACCAACGGCAACTACATCGATCTGTGCAACTTGAGACTGGCTCAACTGCCCCTCGAAGCCCCCTCGATGCCCTCGACACAGCAAATCGCCATACAGGACGACGCAAGAAACGCGGCCGGCTATCTGGAACCCGAGACGATCAAGCTGTTCTTCACTTCGCCGCCCTACGCCAACCTGCTCAACCGCCGGCGCAAGAACAAGAGCCGTCGGGGGAAGGCGAGGTTTAACGAGCAATACGGCGCCATCGAGCAATATAGCCAGGACCCCAGAGACCTGGGCACTCTGGAACTGGAAGCATACCAGAGGAAATTTCGGATTTGGAATTGCGAATTGCGAATTGGTCTTCTTCGGGAGCTAAATCCGAAATCCGAAATCCGAAATCTAATCGGCTGGCCCTCCAACTACATCACCATGGGCATCACCTTCGAGTACCTTCTGCACTTCTGGAGGCCCCAATGAGACTTGTGCCGTT
>JBHHTZ010000698.1:0-2508 GCA_046753605.1 Anaerolineae bacterium | reverse complement strand
AGGTGATGCCCATGGATCATAGTACCAGTCTGAGGGGCGTCACCGGGAGGCGCAGCTAGCTGCGTCGGGTGATGCCTCCAAGCGCATAGGGGCCTCTGCATTGGCAGGGGCCTTTATGCCGTCGGCGCTCGTTGGTTATTGGATATTGGTTATTGGATATTGGTTATTGGAGATTGCTGCGCACCAACAACTGATCACTGTTTACTGATCACTGATCACTGGCTACTGGAGGTTCAGGGTGCTACGAACGCATACTTGTGGCGAATTGCGCGCGGAAAATGTCGGTGAAGAGGTGACGCTGGCCGGCTGGGTCAATCGTCACCGCGATCATGGCGGCCTCATCTTCATCGACCTGCGTGATCGCTACGGCATTACGCAAGTCGTGTTCAATCCCGCGAACGCGCCGCAGGCTCACGCGGTGGCGGCCGATGTGGGCAACGAATGGGTGCTCCAGGTGCAGGGTGTGGTCACACGCCGGCCCGCCGGCCAGGAAAACCCGAACATGCCCACCGGCGACATCGACGTGATGGCCCGCCAGGCACAGACCCTGAACCCTTCCAAGACGCCGCCCTTCGTGGTCAGCAAAGACAACCACATCGACGAGGCGGTGCGGCTTCGTTACCGGTACCTCGACCTGCGCCGGCGCCGGATGCAGCGCAACCTACAGTTGCGGCACCGCATTGTCCAATTCATCCGCCGCTTCCTGGATGAGCGCTCCTTTGTCGAAATCGAGACGCCGATCCTGATCAAGAGCACGCCGGAGGGGGCGCGGGACTTCCTGGTCCCCAGCCGCGTCCACCCCGGCAAGTTCTACGCCCTGCCTCAGTCACCGCAGCAACTGAAACAACTGCTGATGGTCAGCGGCTTCGACCGCTACTACCAGATTGCCCGCTGCTTCCGCGACGAGGACCTACGCGCTGATCGCCAGTTGGAGTTCACGCAACTGGACCTGGAGATGTCCTTTGTGGACGAAGAGGACATCCTGAGCCTGATCGAGCAGCTATTCATCGAGCTAACCGAGACAGTTACTGACAAGCGGATTCAGCAGAAGCCATTCCCGCGTCTCACCTACCACGATTCGGTTGCCCGCTACGGCAACGACAAGCCTGATCTGCGGTTCGGTCTGGAGCTGGTGGACTTGACGGACCTTGTGGCCAACAGTCCGTTCAAGGTTTTCAGCAGCACGGTCAAGGCCGGCGGTCAGGTGAAGGCCGTTCGCTATCCAGGCGGCGCATCGCTGAGCCGCAGCCAGGTCGGTGAGCTGGAGAGGATCGTGAAGGACCACGGAGCCGCCGGCCTGGTCACAGTGACGCACACAGCCGATGGCGACATCGCGTCGCCCGTCGCCAAGTTCCTGTCCGACGAGGAGCTGGCCGGCATCGTCGCAGCCGCCGGCGCCGAGCCGGGCGACCTGCTCGGCATCGTGGCCGGCGATCCCACCATCGTCGCCGAGTCCCTGGCCCGCCTTCGGCTGGAGATCGGCCAGCGCCTGGGCCTGATGGATGATGACGTTGTGGCCTTCGCGTGGATCGTCGAGCCGCCCCTGTTTGAGTGGAATGAGGACCGAGGCCGGTGGGATTCGGTACACCATCCCTTCACCGCGCCAACGCCGGCCGATGTCCCACTGTTAGAGACCGATCCGGGCGCTGTGCGAGCCCGGGCTTACGATGTGGTGGCCAACGGCTGGGAAATCGGCGGCGGCAGCATTCGTATCCACCAGCGGGCGATTCAAGAGAAGGTCTTTGAATTGCTGGCGATGACGATGGAGGAAGCTCGAGCGCAGTTCGGCCACATGCTGGAGGCCTTCGAATATGGCGCACCGCCCCATGGAGGTATCGCGCCCGGCATCGACCGGCTGGTGATGCTGCTGGCCGGCGAGCACAACATCCGAGATGTGATCGCGTTCCCGAAGACGCAGAGCGCCATGGACCTGATGACGCGGTCGCCTTCGGAGGTGTCGGAGGAACAGCTTGAGGAACTACACCTACGAATTGTCAATTCTCAATTGTGAATTGTCAATTTGCCGTCGGTTCATGTTTGCCGTATAATTGGCATTATAGTCCATCACGTAGCACGTATCACGCATCCCGTACGCAGGAGGTATTCGCTTGCAATTCTACTTGAGCATCGTACAAATCATTGTGTCCATCGCTCTCACCGTTATGATCCTGCTCCAGGCTCAGGGGCACGGTGTGGGAGGTGTGTTCGGGGGACAGTCATCGGTTTACCAGAGCCGGCGCGGCGTCGATCGCACGCTGTTCAACCTGACCATCGCCTTTTCTGTGCTCTTCCTGCTCGTATCCCTGTTTAACGTTCTCTGAACTCTTGCGTGAAACGTAAGACGTGAAACGTGAGGATTTCTTCACGTTTCACTTTTTACGTTTCACGCAGTCCAATGTGGCCCTTAACCTATCCCACCCGAAAGTTCTCTCAGTGCCAGACCCGTTGTGATGATGTTCCAACGAATTCGCTGGCAACTTCTCGTAACCATCGCCGGCCTCCTCCTCG